>JASKKT010000023.1 GCA_030154025.1 Methanolobus sp. | reverse complement strand
GTATCCAGGATTATCGTACGCCCGTAGTTCTCACCCGTATCTTCTGCAACAAGCGGGATCCGCAACTTCTTCAGTGCCTCTTTGGTCGCACTTACATTCCTCTCTCCAATATTGAGCTGGGCGTTAGAACTGAAGGAGAACATCCTCGCTCCTCCTGCGATCTTGGCTTTGACGGCGTTTCTTGCAGCACCCTCTTCCACCATGCATTCCAGGAGGTATGGTATGCCTGTATCGGCAAACTTTGCAGGGTTATCCTTGGACCTTGCATTCTCAATACTTGGAAGCATTATATGGACCATTCCGCCGATACAGCTTGTTTTATCGTACATGGCAACACCTACGCACGAACCCAGCCCCAGGGTCGAGATCTTAGCGGGTTTCCTTGCTACTGCGCTGTCTGCCATTCCTACGATTATCATGATTGTATCAGGTACGCATCTGGTTTATCCTGTCAATGATCACTCTCATGGAAGCGGTGTCCAGGAGCATGTATATATCACCGCTCAGGCTGTGGTACTCATCCTCAGCCTCTATCTCGAACAGGGCGGTCAGTCCCATGATATGGTCCATTTTCCCGTTGAGGTACTTCCCGCACTTATTCAGCACGTCATCCGGGCTCCCTTCCGCCAGAAAGGGCAGTGAAGGAGTCACGGAAATATCAAGGAACCTGGAAAGAGCGGTGCAGTAGGTACCTGCCAGGATGTTTGCAACTTCAATAGACACTGAATTCTTCATGTAGCTGTCATTCTCATACTCCGTGCGTGCAAGCAGCATCTCTGACAGTGTTTCGGAATGCCTCCTGTTCAGCATCAGTACGAAGCCGCCGTTAAGGTCACCCACTATCTTGACTATGGCTGCAGACTTGCTGTTGTCCGGGTGCCTGGAAATGTATTCCGGCTCAAGGGACGTGAGCTCGGATGCGCTGACCCTGATCGCCTTGCCCACCAGCTGGGAAAGAGCTGTCGTGGCGTTTCCCATGCCTATGTTACCGATCTCATTGAGCGCATCGTAATAGAATTGGTCAAGTATTATTTTCATTTTCCACCTCTGTTGTCAAACCATCTCGTTAATCCTCGAGAGTATCCTGTCCATAGATTCCGGATCGAACAGGGTGAGCAGGATTCCCTCCATCCTGTTTCCCTGCATTGTGAAGAATGTGTCAAAAAGGAATGTGTATTCCACATTCCTGCTCATCTCGATAAGTATCTGGTCCATGATAGCGCCAAGCATGTCATAGGTCTGCATTGGAGGCGATATCATGAAGTCAAGAGCCAGGAACTCAGAAAGAGAGCTTACGTAGGAGCCCGCCAGGATGTGCCCGACCTCCTCTATAAGGGACTGGTTCATAGGATCCAGTATATCAGGAACCTCTTCGCCGGTGATGGTCGTGCAGATCGTTTCGGCTGTCTCCCTGGATAACAGCATCATAATATAGCCGTTGATATCCCCGTTCACATGCATGATGACCCCGGATACGACTGTGTCAGCACCACCGGCCCTTTCAGGCACTTCTTCGATCTTTTCTATCTTAAGTTCGGGAACTTCTATACTGATCTGCGTTCCTATCATTTTCGAAAGAGCAGTAACAGCATTGCCCACGCCGATATTGACTATCTCCTTCAGCGCACTGGTCTGGAGCTCGGTCAGTTCATCCATCATTCCTATCATTTTTTCTCCTCGAATCGTTTTTACATTCCAGGCCGGGAGGCATCCCGGTCATTTATTGTATATCCTTTCCTTTGCATTGAAAGGCTTGAAGCGGTCTTTTGAAGGGCCAAGGAGTGTCTCCGTTTTTCCCATCACAAAGAACCCGTTATCATTGAGCCCGTCATAAAAGTCCATGTACAGTTTCTCCTGCAGTTCCTTTTCAAAATAAATGGTCACGTTCCTGCAGAATATTATATCGAATCCCTTCATCTTTGGGCCTGATATCATATCATGGGACTTGAAGTGTGCCATCTTCCTGATCTCGTCTATGATCTGGTAATGGTTCCCCTGTTGCACAAAGTATTTCTTCAGGAATGCAGGCCTGACATCCTTCATTTCCACTTCACCGTAGAGACCCTGCCGGGCCTGCTGCAGGCTTGCCTTATCGATATCGGTGCCTGTGATAGTTATATTGTACTTCCTGATGTTGTCTCCCAGGATGTGGTGCAGGAGCATGGCAATGGAATACGCTTCCACTCCTATGGAACAGCCCGCGCTCCATATCTTAATGGACCTGAGAGGGCTTGTGCTTTTAGCCTTGATCACCGCAGGGAGCACTTCCTTCTCCACTATGTCATAGACCTCGGTATTACGGAAGAAGTTAGTAACATTGACCGTAAGCGTGTCCATGAGGATGTCAAGTTCCCCGGCATTGTCCTTCAGGAGCCGGACGTACTCTCCATAGTCCTTTGCACCTGAAGCTCGCAGCCTGACATCTATCCTGCGCTTGAAGTGGGAATCCTTGTAGTACTCGCAGTTGAACCCGAGTCTGTCCTTGATCACACTCTTGAGCATAAAGAAGTCAGTATCTTCTTTAGTTGCATGTTTCTCAGCAGTTTTAAGCATTTATACCTCCGGGAACTCTATGCTAACTTTGTTCCCGTCGCTCAATGGGGTCGTAAAACGAGCGGGGGCACCATTAACGATCAGCTTGATGCTTTTTCCTACAAGCTCTTCCCTGTTAATGTCCATGAACTCAAAAAGGTCGGAAAGTATCGGACTCTCATCAGTCCCTTCCTTGATTGTTATATCATCACCGTCGAGCACCCTTTCGGAAAGCTCTGCCTTCCTCCCGTTGACCATGACGGAACCTTCACGGCCGTTGAATACAACTTTTTTGCCGTTCAGGATTATACTGATGCTCTTTCTCCTTGAAGGCGCTTCAATTATCTCGCCAAGGGTCCAGTTAATCTCGGTTTCACATATCTGTATCCGGTCCCCCTCGCTTATCGTTATGCTGGAAAGTTTCCCGGCATCTACAGGGTTCTCGTTCAGTATGACATCGTATCTTATCCTGTCGAGGACCTTTGGCCTTTTGTTGACGGAGACCTGCATCCTGTCCTGTGGGCCATTGCCTGCTCTGCCGAGCACTACATCCAGAAGCGTGGCAGCTTTTATCGATACCTCCGCCCTGTCAGGTATACTGTCCTCAGGTGATGCCTTCTTCCCGTTAACAAGGACAGGAGTCATTTGTTCTGTTTCCTGGCCATTGATGGTTATGCCGGTGAACAGCGGAGCTCCAGTCCTGGATGCAAGTTCCCTGACAGTTATGCTTGCATTACTGCCGTCTACGGGCGGTTCGAATTCTATTACGGACCCGTTGCCGACCGGGTCCCCAAGGGTCGCCTTCTTCCCGTCCAGGAGGATGCTGGCATGCCTGCCTGCATCTCCTTCAATGGTCATGAACTGCGAGTTCACCCTGAGCGTAAGGGCAAGCCCAGGACGCGGATATATCCTTTTTACGTGTGCGGCCACAAGGGCATCCATTACCGTAAGGCCGTTCAATGCCATAAGATGGATAGCTGCACCGTTAACAGTGAGCTCTGTAAACCTGATGCCTGTTTTCTGTATAGATGTCAGGGCTATGCCAAGCGGCGTGATCATGTCGGCACCTGTGACCTTGCCGGTATTATCCCTGAACTGCCCTATCATTGCAGGAAGGCGCGTCCCTATGCGCTGCGCAGGCACTCCCAGATGTACTGAAAGCCGTTCCTTCAGTGTGACCGTCTGGGATCCTCCTCCCACAAGCACTACTGCCCGGGGGTGCTTGCCGTTTATTGCAAGTATCTCTTCGGCTATGTGCCGGGCTAACCTGTCCACTTCTTCCCCTATGGCAGAAATGACTTCAGCAGTCCGGATCTCGGTCACATTGCCAAAGAAGTCCTGTATCTCCACCTTCTCACATGAGGAAAGCTTCTGCTTGATCTCCTCGCCTTTCCTGAAATCGACCAGGTAATGGTCGCATATAAAGTCAGTGATCTCGTCCCCTGCCTCCGCAACCATGCCGTACCCGATGACAGTTCCGTCATTCGTGACTGCTATATCGGAGGTACCTGCGCCAATGTCCACAAGTGCCAGGTTGAGCTTGCGCATATCCATGGGGATGGAAACGCTCAGGGCAGCGATGGGTTCCAGGGTGATGCCTGCGATCTCCATGCCGCACCTGGCAAGCACAGCAAACATGCTGTTAACCACAGCTTCCGGCAGAAAAGTTGCAAGAACCTCCACTGATATCGAAGTTCCGCTGTGCCCTGTTATGTTGGAGATCCTCTGTCCATCAAGTTCGTACCCGATGACCGAATAGCCCACACAGTTGAACCGCTCGTCCGCATCGATCTCGGTGCTGGCCCTTGCAACTGCTTCAAACTCGATCTCGGACACTTCCTTTTCAGTGATCTCACGGTATGGGAGTTCGATGGTGATCTTTGCCCTGGAAGTTCTCAGTGCCCTCCCGGCAACAGCTATGCTGGCCCTCGTGAGCCTGTATCCGAGCTGTTTCTCAAGTTCCGATCTTACTTTACCTACTACCTCTGCGACCTTCTCCACATCATGGATCTGTCCATCATGCATGCTGCGCTCATCATGTCCACAGATGCATGCGGCTTTTACTTCCAGAGGCTCTCCTTCGACAATGAGCCCCACAAC
The DNA here is from genome assembly GCA_030154025.1 of Methanolobus sp. Lineage (GTDB taxonomy): Archaea > Halobacteriota > Methanosarcinia > Methanosarcinales > Methanosarcinaceae > Methanolobus. Next base: position 29,899 of record JASKKT010000023.1, on the reverse strand, counting down.
GGTCCTGGTACCTATGTCCAGGGCAAAGTGGGAACTGTTCATTTCATCCCATCATCTTTTTCATGATCGCAGCCATAATGATGTCACTGGCCTCAGGCTCGAAGAGCATGTTGAATTCGTTCCTCGAGTTGGTGGACGGGATATAGCATTCCCCCTTGACGACTATGAACTCGTCAGCCAGCTGGCCTATCTCCGTCTTGATGAAATCGGCTACTCCGTCCATATTTACGTCCATTGTGGGATCACCGATGGAAAGATTGATCCCGAGAAACTCATTGACCACTCGCATGTAGGAACTGCAGAGGCGCACTCCCATCTCACGGAGTTTGCGGATCTCAAGCTCCTCTATCTTGGTCGTGGTCCCTATGGATTTTTTCAGAAGCAGGTCTGAGAATGATAGCGCGGAGAATTTGGGCAGGAGTATCAGGGTTCCTCCCGTCACATCCCCTGAGATGTTGAGGTGTATCCCTACAACGCTCTTCTGCTTTCCATTCGAGGCCCTGGATATTATCTCATCAAGTGAAAGCATCTCCACTACAGGTATGTCGATCTTTACCTCTCTGTTTACCATCTTCGAAAGAGAGGTTGCCAGATGACCCATTCCGATATTTCCTGCTTCCTGGAATGCTCCTTTTGTCATTTCGTCCATTTCTGCCATATTATACCCTCATATTATCATATCATAGTAGCAATATCAAGGATCAGCGCAACGCTCCCGTCTCCCAGGATGGTGGCGCCTGCAAATCCTTTTGTGTTCTTCAAGAGTTTGTTGTCAAGCGTTTTGATGATCACTTCCTGCTGTCCCCGAAGCTGATCCACTACGAATCCGATGTTGCTGCCCATGCGCTCCACGACCACAACTATCAGGTTCTCTTTTTTCTCAGCCTCTCCCGGACATTCGAGCACATCGCGCAGCCTCAGCAGGGGCAGCACTTCCCCTCGCAGCAGGATGACCTCTTTTCCTTCGATGGTCTTGATATCGCTGGCCTTGATACCCACATCCCTTACCACGTTTGCAAGGGGTATGGCGTATGTCTCGCCTGCAATGGTGACCATCAGGGACTGGATGATGGCAACGGTCAGAGGCAGCTGCAGCTTGATGGAGCTTCCCTGGCCAGGCACCGAGCTTACCTTTACGGTACCTCCTAAGGCCTCTATCTTTGCCTTGACGGCGTCCATTCCAACTCCCCTGCCGGAAACGTCGGTGACCGCCTTTGCACCACTGAATCCGGCCACGAATATCAGGTTCAGGGCATCCGTATCAGATAGCTTGTCCACTTCCTCACGGGTCATGATGCCTTTTTTGACAGCAATATCCCTGAGATGTGCCGGCCCCATACCTTTTCCGTCGTCCTCTACCTCGATAATGACACTATTCCTCTGCCTTGAAGCAGAAAGGCCTACAAAGCCTGCCTCAGGCTTGCCGAGTCTTATACGTTCCTCAGTGGGCTCGATCCCATGGTCCACTGCATTGCGCAACAGATGGACAAGCGGGTCTCCTATCTCGTCAAGCACGGTCCTGTCAAGCTCGATCTCCTTGCCCTCGATAACAAGGTTCACCTGCTTCCCTTCGGATTTTGCAAGATCCCTTACCATACGGGGGAACCTGCTGAACACCTGGTCGATTGGCACCATCCTGGCTTCCATTACCTCGTTCTGTATCTCGTTGGTAAGACGGTCCAGGTTTGCAAGGGACTCATCCAGGCTCTTGGTGTTAAGATCGGAAGCAAGCTGGTTCAGCCGTATCTTATTGATGATCAGCTCTCCCACCAGGTTCATGAGATTGTCAAGGCGCTCAATGTTGACCCTGACACTCTGGATGCTTTTTACGGATTCCGATCTCTTGACCGCTGAGGAACATTGACGGGATTCGCCGGTCTCCTCTTCCTCTTTCTCAGAATACTCATGGACGGCATTCTCACATTCATACAGGGGTGTGATATCCACGTCCCTGACCTCAGAGATCTTCCTGATGATACCACTTATCACATCGTCACTCTCTTTGCTTGCAAGGACAACCATAAAATCGAAATCGAACTTCTCATCCTCAAGATCTGCCTCAGAAGGCACGCATTTGATGATCTTTCCTATCCTGGACAGGTTTATCAGCACCAATGTGGATCTTGCGGACTTCAGTACGCATGAGGTGTCAAGCATGACCTTCAGTTTAAGGACCCTGTCCTCTTCCTGCAGTGCATGCTCAATGCCTGCGGTCTCAGCCTCAGAGAACTTGATATGTGTTTCTGCCACAGGGACAGGGGCCACTGGTCCCTCCATGGCTGCCGGACTCGTTGCTGCAAGTTCACTTATGCCGGCGCCCGTATCTTCGATCGCGCACAGGGTACCTTCCATGGCCTGTGCAAGTGTGGCCTGGAGATGGGAGATGTTAACCTCTTCACCGCTGTCCACGCTTTCCACAAGGGCTTCCAGGGTATCAAGGCATTCAAAGAGGATATCAATGAGGGAGTTGCTGACAGCTACCTGGTATTTACGCACCATGTCCATCAGGTTTTCCATTTCATGGGTCAGTTCCGCGATGGTGCTGAATCCCATGGTTGCCGACATCCCTTTAAGGGTATGTGCAGAGCGGAACATGGTGTTGATGTACTCGATCTCTTTTGGGTTCTGCTCAAGCCCCAGAAGCGACTCATTCAATTGCTGCAGGTGTTCCTCGGACTCTGCTTTGAAGATATCCTTGTATTCAGACATGTCCATGTCTTTCACACCCCTCTCAATGTCATTGTAATCGTGTAAGTTACCATATTTGATCACCATTTACCTTAGCATCTGAACTATCTCTTCAGAGACCTTTTCCAGAGTGACGACGCTATCCGACAGGCCGCGCTGGACAACTGCTTTTGGCATACCGTAGACCACACAGGACTTCTCATCCTCGGCTATCACCCCGCCTCCGGCTTTCTTGATCTCCTCAGCCCCGTCAGCTCCGTCAGCGCCCATGCCGGTCAGGATCACAGCCAGTATGTTCTGCCCGTACAGCGGGACCAGCGATTTGAAAAGAATGTTCGCACAGGGCCTCACACCCTGCTCACGGGGATTCTGGTTGAGTGAAACGACCTCCGAGGTTCGCCCGTTGATGTTCTTCTGCACTATTTCCATGTGGTAATTGCCAGGGGCAATGTATACTATGCCCGGTTCAAGCACATCCCCGTCCTTAGCCTCGCAAACCTTAAGCTGTGACTGCATATCCAGCCTCTGTGCAAGCGAGGCCGTGAAACCTGCAGGCATATGCTGCACTACAACCACCGGTACCTTCAGATTGCCGGGTAGCTTTGGGATCACTTGCTCAAGTGCCCGCGGCCCCCCTGTAGAGGAAGCTATTGCAAGTATCTTCTGGTTTGAAAAATGCTTCTTCCTTGTGTCCTCAGAAGCTTTTGCAGGTGGGATGTGCTGTTTTTTCTCAGCGCTCTCACGGGAATTCACATGCTCTTCCATAAAACCCAGCTTTTTCAGGTCCACTCTGGACGCTATTTTTACCTTTAAGCGGATATCGTTAGCAATGTCCATTATATTCAGGCTGATATTGCCGGAAGGTTTCTGGATAAAGTCCACAGCCCCGTATTCAAAAGCGTTCAGGGTTCTCTCAGCGGACTTGGGGTCGACAGCCGTAAGCATTACCACGGGTGTCGGGCACTCGCTCATGATATATCCAAGAGCATGCAGCCCGTCAAGTGTAGGCATCTCCACATCGAGAGTGACCACATCCGGCTTGAGCCTTTCGACCTTTTCCACAGCATCGAGGCCATTCCTTGCGGTTCCCACTACTTTTATTTCCGCATCTTCCGAGAGGATATCGGAAATAACTTTACGCATCAGCGCCGAGTCATCGACTACAAGGACATTGATCGTCATTTACATTACTTTTCCGATAACTTCCAGGACCTTTGCGGCATCGAATGGCTTCACTATGAAATCAAGGGCTCCGCTCTTGAGAGCGTCAGTGACAACAGACTGCTGTCCTATGGATGAGCACATAATCACCCTTGCAGAGGGATCCATCTGCATTATCTTCTTTAACGCATCCGTTCCTTCCATATTAGGCATAACGATGTCCATGAAGACAAGATCCGGTTTGAACTGGGGGTACTTCTGGACAGCATCAAGTCCGTCAACGCATTCAGCCACGACCTCATGACCATTCTTCTTCAGAATATCCTTGATGACCATGCGCATAAATGCGGCGTCGTCCACAATCATTACTTTTGCCATTTTGTCTGATCTCCCTTTTTATTATGCGTGCAGAATCACACATTCATAAATATTATATGGCTTAAATTGCCATGTTAATATATAGACGATTATATAATATATTAATTTATTGTATAAACCTTAATAAAAAAGAATGGCATCTGCTACCGGTAAACTCTCGTGGCAAGTGAATAGACCACAGCTATTCGAAAAAAGATCCTGCATATCTCATGCAGAATACTGCCGAATGCTTCCATAACCTCGATAAGTGCTTAATTTGCCATTGACAGAAGGACAAGCAGTATGACAAATCTCACAAGCACGCTTATGCCGGTGGAAAAGGTCACTATGCCTATCCCTGTCCGCGCGCCGAATATGGAGATGTACCTGGGAAGCAGTGTCCGGATACTGAATATGGGGAGCATGAACATGCTTCCAAGCATAAGCACTATCATTGCCTGAAGCGGGGAAATCCCGTTATTACTGAGCATGGGTCCCAGCAGGGATATGCCGAGGATGGGACTTGCAACGAAACTTGTGAGGGGCACTATGCTTTCAGGTGGGATACCGAAAATGTCTGCCAGGGGCAGTACACTGAAAAGCTCAAAGGCACCCCTGTCCCTGAGGTAGAATACCAGTGTTGTCATTGCAAGGTAGACTACGGATATTTTCATGAACAGCTTTTTGTTCTTCCTGAGCGACCTTGCGACGGCTTCCCTGAGACTTACCTTTTTCTCAGTGATGGTCTCCTCGAACTTACAGGGGTTCTTCTTCAGGAGCAGTTTACTCAGAACAACCACTGTCGTCACCTTCACAATGGCTGTCACTATGAACACCATGACGTAGAAACCACCCACCACAGGACCCAGGGCAGGCAGCACTATAGGTATCTGGTATGTGAATATCTCCCTTACGTATGCAGGCGTGCTGTTCATCACGGCACACAGCATTGCCTCCCTGTTGTTTATGCATCCGTTGTCCCTGAAATTGACCACCATGGTATTGGCTGCGACCGTGGAGCCCATGGATACCACAAAGGAGGAGGCACAGGTATCAGGAAGGTTCGTGAACCTGAATACCGGGCTTGCGAAACGGGACAGCCTCTGCATCAGGCCCAGTTCTATGAGGACGGCGGTCCCGAACAGGCCTATAAATATCACTATAAGTATAGGGATGGCAAAATCCAGGGCACTGATGAGAACGGAGGACATGGCATATGGTAGAAGGCAGGAACCTAATTAAGATATCTATCCGGAGGAAATCCCGCTTGCAAAAACTTATATCATTGTAATATAATTGGTAGGTACTGATCGACATGAAAAAGGACCTTATGGAAATTCTTGCCTGCCCTGTATGCAAAGGCGACCTGATCCTCAATATTGAGAAAGAGGACGGGAACGAGGTTATTTCCGGGACTCTTTACTGTCCGAGATGTAACGAATACTATCCCATTGAAGAGGGCATTCCGAACATGCTTCCTCCTGAGCTCAGGGAATAAGCGGCGGGGACATACAATTGCAACAGGTGCACATAAACAGGCTTGGAGTCAACTCTATTGAATTTGAATCAATTACGGTTGAGCTGCCTTTGTCCCAGGGTGAGGAACGAAGTTTTGAGCTTGTGATCATCAACTATGGTGCTCCCACCCATGTGAATCTGTCAGTCAGCGATTCCCTGCATGAGAATATTACTATCCTTGAAGATAACCCCTATGTCCGGCATGAGGAGTATATCCCGATAATAGCAAGGATACCCTATGCAGGAAGGTTCTATACCAGAGGCCAGCTGTTCGTGACAGTGGGCTATGGCTCGAAGAAGGCGGGCTTTGACCTCAATATAGGATTGCCGGGCCCGGACGACGCCAGTTTCACAGTCGACGTGGACAGTTCACTATCAGTTCCGCGTAAGTCTTCTTCAGGCGTACGTAAGGATACACGCAAAGAAGTACGCAAGGACAACAGGGAAAGCTGGAGTGCCCAGCTTCCGGACATCTCACTGCAGCTGATAAGGTCGGTCTTTGAGATAACATCTTCCAGATCTGTATACCTGGTAGCTGCTTTTGTGTTCCTGATGGCCGTGGTGATCGTGGCAATGATATTGCTTTCCATAGACTTTGAACCCTTCTTCGGATTCTATCCATCGGTCCTCTATTCGATCCTTCTTACCTTCCTAATGGCATATCTATTGATCAGACTTCCTATATTCAAATAAAAAAGGTGATGCATCACATGAAGTATATTATAGTGACCGGCGGAGTAATGAGCGGGCTCGGTAAGGGAATAACCACCGCTTCTATCGGGCGCAACCTGAAGAACAGGGGCTACAAGGTAACAGCCATCAAGATAGACCCCTACATCAATATCGATGCAGGCACCATGAGCCCTTTCCAGCACGGAGAGGTCTTTGTGCTGAAGGATGGCGGCGAGGTCGATCTTGACCTTGGCAATTACGAGCGTTTTCTTGACACCGAGCTTACCAGGGAACACAACCTGACAACAGGCAAGGTCTATCAGGCAGTTATCTCTAAGGAGCGCCGTGGCGAATACCTTGGCAAGACCGTGCAGATAATCCCCCACATAACCAACGAGATCAAGGACCGCATAAGGAAGGTAGCTGCAAAGAGCGGCGCCGATGTGTGCCTTGTGGAAGTGGGCGGTACTGTCGGTGACATCGAGAGCATGCCTTTCCTGGAAGCGGTCAGGCAGATGCACAGGGAAGAGCCTAAGGGCGACCTGGCATTTGTCCACGTCACACTGGTACCCCTGGACCCACAGGGAGACCAGAAGACAAAGCCTACCCAGCACTCCGTGAAGGAGCTCAGGGAGCTCGGACTGACACCCAATGTCATTGTGACCAGGTGCAAGGAACCTTTGCTTGACAGCACGATCTCAAAGATAGCACTTTTCTGTGATGTACCTGAAGAGGCCGTTATAAGCGCCCATGATGCAAAGGATATCTACGAGGTTCCTCTCATGATGGAAAAGGAAGGGCTGACCGACTACCTGATGAAGTTCATGAACCTCCAGTCGGACATCCAGGACAGTTCCTGGGTGGAGATGGTGGACAGGATGCATAATCTCAAGGGCAAGGTCAACATAGGGATCGTGGGAAAATATACTCACCTTGAGGATTCCTATCTCAGCATAAGTGCCTCAATCAAACATGCAGCCATTGCATGCGGAGTTAATTACTGTGCGACCTGGATCAACGCGGAATCGTTCGAAAAGGACCCGTCCCTGGTGGCAACCCTGTCAAAGTACGACGGGATACTGGTTCCCGGAGGTTTTGGCGAGCGTGGTGTCGAAGGCAAGATAATGGCCATCAGGTACGCCCGCGAGAATGATATCCCCTATCTAGGACTGTGCCTGGGGATGCAGCTTTCGGTTGTTGAGTTTGCAAGGCACGTGGTTGGGATGGAGAATGCGAACAGCACTGAGTTCGATGAGAATACTCCCTACCCGGTAATTGACATACTTCCGGAACAGGAGAATGTGGTTGACATGGGTGCCACGATGAGGCTGGGTGATTACGAGGCCGACCTCAGGTCAGGCTCCCTCGCAGAATGTGTCTACGGCTGTTCAAAGATAATCGAGCGACACAGGCACAGGTATGAGGTCAATCCCAACTTCGTGGACAGGATAGAGGAAAAAGGCATGGTGTTCTCAGGCAGGAACAGGAACAGGATGGAAATAGCGGAGATACCCGGAAAGAAGTTCTTCTTCGGATCCCAGTTCCACCCGGAATTCAAGTCCAGGCCCGGCAGGCCCTCCCCACCGTTCAGGGCATTCATCGAAGCAATTATTGCCTGAAAAAACAACGGATACTGACTTTTTAATAAATACCTGAAGGGATCTCTCCCTTCAACTCATTTTCATTGGCTCGACCTTCATGTATTCACGAAGGACAGTTGTTGCATAGCTCCCCTTGGGAAGCATGAAATCCAGGACAGCCTTGAACTTTCCCGGATTGAGCTCATCTTCCGCCACCTCGAACGAAGGCTCGCAGTGAAGCAGTATCTCCCTGCGCAGTCCGGCAGAAGCCAGCTCCGGCAGCCCCTTCACCCTGAAACCCTCTGCAGGGATGCCTGCTTCCCCGAAGATATCCCTTTCGATCTTCCCGGGCACGCCCGATGCAAGGGGTGTATCGTACCCGATAAGTGGTGCTGTCACAAAGGCCCTCCTCCTTTTAACGAGGTTGTTCATGCCCTCAAGGTTCTCCTCGGTGACCTGCTGGGTTTTACTCACATCGGGAAGCCCTTCCTTGTTCTTGAAACATACAATGTCCCCCGGCACTGCAGCGTCAAGCGGGAGACCTTCTTCTATGCGCCTGCAGATAATGCGGTTGAACATATACGACTGCCAGGCGTGCACGAACATCTTGCTGATGTTCTGGGAAAGTACCGTAAAGGAGCCGGCATAGTCCCCGGGGTTCTCCACAAGATAATGCATCATCGCTCTCTCGTGCCTGAGACGCAGGGGATATATCTTCAGCCCTTCTGCAAAATCGTGCGTATCCCACACACGGTCACGCACCTCCCGCGCATCCTCCTGCTCATCAGGGAAGGACCTGGCTATGTAGGTCAGTGCAGCCTTTTCGAAGTCCCCCTGCAGTATCTCCCTGCCCACAAGATGCGTCACAGGCCTGGAGGCTCCGAAACGCTGTATGCCGAAAAAGTTGGGAACACCTCCGGAAGCCCTTATCTGCGCTGTTATCCCGTCAAGGATGGTTTTCAGTTCCTCTGTCCCGAATTCGATATCCCTTACGGTGATCACGAACTCGTTCCCTAAAAGGTCGCCAAGCTCAACGGACCTGGCAGACCTGCCAATGACCTTCAGCTCCACATCCTTTAGGTAGAAGTTCCCGATCTCTTCCTCCTTCAGGTCATAGATGCTGATCTTCTGCGTGGTCTTTGCCCTCTTGTCCTTTGTACCGGCAAAGCTGATGCGCTTCTGGCTGATGCCCAGTTTGCGGGACATGTCCCTTACCAGGTGATGCATGTCCCAGTTGCTTTTGGTAAGTTCGAGGATGAGCTGTTTTCCGGAACTGCCCTCCTCACGGTTACTTATCTCTTTTACTATGAAATCTTCGATCTCCTGCCTCAGCTCCCCGCCGATTCCCGGCAGGGTTGTAGAGTACAGTTCTATGCCTATCTGTTTTTCCACAGGTGGTATGTTCATGATTTACTCCTGATCCTTGGGCGCGAGATCTATTGCGATCACCTGCGAGGTATTCTGGAATGTCCATCCCCCGTTAACAGGCGCGGCGCCCGCGGGAAGACCTCCCGCATAAACGCTTGAAGTCGGGTCCATAAGAAGCCAGGACCCGTATTCATCTGTTGTGTAGTATACGGGCAGGTCACCATAATACTGACGTACACCTTCAACTACTAGCTGGGTGTTGTCTTCATCCCCGATATACACGGCTGCAAAGGCATGTGTGTCAGTAAGATATATCCTTGCAGTGCCTCCGATGGATTCCACCAGCGAGGCCAGCAATATTGCATAATCGTCACAGTCACCGGCCCCTACCAGCAGCGTGTCTCCTGGAGGGGACCACATATCCCTGCCCCTTGGATCGTTGATGTAATCGATCCTGTTCTTTGTATCATCAAAAAGGGAACACAACTGGTAAACACTATAAGGTCCGGGATATTTTTTCGCGGAAATTGCTGCCATTTTGCGGACTTCCGTATTATATGGGTCCACCTTATCATTTATCAGATAAAAGGAACTTTGGGGATTGGAAAGGTATTCCGGGCTTTCCATCAGGGGTTGCTGCTCTGCATCGATAGTGAAATCCTCGAAGTACTGCCTGCCGTAATCATACCATTGGCCCGATTGCGTCTTAACAAGTATCGATAGGCCAAGTTTCAATCTTATATCCTCTGAGCCTGCCGGCACATGCACGGCCACATTTCCCAGCTTCTTTTTCTCTCCCGGGATAATGGTAGTACCGGTTTCCCGTCCGTACCAGTTGCCGGTGCTTACGTCAAGCAGGCCGAACTCGTAAGCGAATATGGTGTGGTCCCCCATATTCTCAATGTAGATGCCTGTCACCCCATCACTGCCTTCATAGAATGCAGTGTAATAGTAACTGCTCGCAAGCTGGTACCCGGGAGAGAACCTCATCTCTCCTGCAGCTGGCTTGCCCTCATACCTGAAAGGAGCCTGCGCCGGTATCATCGGCACGGTCAGCCTTGATGGATCGGGATCATAGACCTTCCCGTCCTGCAGGTAAGCAGTTGAGGATGGTGAAGCGTATTCACTTAATCGCTGCATGGGTTCTGAGACGCACCCCATCGATGTGACAGAAGATATGAAGAGCGCAGTAATAATTAACAGACGGAAGAGTTTTTTTGAGGGGGCCATTCTATCCCTTGGATGTTGATCCTACAACAGTTTCAGGTTTCCTGTGATCTTGTTCAGTTCTTCCTCTTTTGCAGGCCCGATACCAAGGACCGTTATGGTTCCCGGCTTGATCTCAGTGAGCCCTGCGTCCTGGATAAGGGCAGTGGGTATGTTCTGTCTTCTTGCAATTTCTTTCAGCTCAAAAAGAGCCTGGGTGTTGGCAACGCGCAAAACGACCTTCTTCTGGCCACCCTCCTTCCATTTTTCCAGCGTGGACCTGTCAGCCCACTCTGCGGAGGATACTGCTGCATGGGCCACCTGGACCGCAAGTTTCCCGGGGGATAACTTCAGGTCATCCCTCACTATGATACACTGCTTATATTCTATCATCTGTATTACAACCTTTCACAATTCGCATTTATAAGGTATTTGCTTAAATGGCATATCCGGAGTGTCCTCAAAGGCGTTCAATGACAGCCTTTACTATGTGGTCAGCCACATTGATGCCCCATGCCCTGTAAATACCTGCACCCGAAGGAGTGCCGTTTATTTCCAGCAGCATGCTTCCTCCGGGTCCTTCTATGATGTCTACGCCTGCATAGATCGCACCTATTGCATCTGCTGCTTTTTCACACATGCTGCTCTGTTCGGGTGCAAGGGTGCACCTGTGGGCACTGCCTCCCCGGCTCAGGTTATTCAGCCACCAGCCGGGTGCAGCTTTGCGATAGATGGCACCCACAACCTCTCCGTCGACTACGAAAGCCCTTGTATCCTTTCCTGTGTTCTCCACAAACTCCTGGATATACAGCATGCCCTTCTCCTCCAGCAGGGAGGAAACCAGTTCCGGAGTGCTGTCAGGGTCCTTTGTTCCATCGGGCCTGATGATATCTCCGTTCCTGATACGGGCTATCCCGATACCCTTGTACCCGAAAACCGGCTTCAGTACAGCGTCTCCGAAGGAATCCAGTACCTTCATGGCACTGTCTGCGTCCTGGACGACCTTTGTCCGGGGAGCAGGCAACCCGGCCTTTGAGAAAAGATATGAAGAGTGATATTTGTTTGCAGCATTCTGTATCGCAGAAGGGGGATTGGCTACCAGCACCCCTTCGTTCTCAAGCTGCCGCAATATGTCAAAACGGAATGTGACTGCTTCGTTCTTTCCGGCACCCATGTCACGCACGATGATAGCATCAAGTCCTGCAAGGTCGGTGCCGTTTACCTGGTACTCGGTCCCGTTAGCGATGCCGGCCTCCGCATGGCAGAGATTGAGAACGCAAGGTTCAATTCCCTTTTTCCGGAGGCTGTCTGCCAGAGCTGCCGCAGTCCAGTCACTGGCGTCCGTGATGGCTATACCTATCTTTTTCATTTGTCTGTATTATCCTCTTTAGCTTTCTGTATTTCCTGTTGATCTGGCTGTACAGAACCCAATGAATAAAGCGATTTCCAGCTATGCTGATCGCCACTGATGATACAGGCAGGGATATCGATGACCTCCACCACTGCATCTATTATAACTTCGTCTGCGCTTGCCACGATGTCACAACTTCGGGCTTTCTTCAGGTCATGGTCCGTACTTCCGGAAGTGATTACCTGGCCTCTTACGCCTGTCTCAGCCATCTGTTGCCTTATGGCCATGGCAAGCTGCCCGCTCATGCTCATCTGCCTGTCCAGGATCACTGTGATCTCTCCGGCTGCGTTCGCTCTGAGAAGGGACAGCATCAGCCCTGCTGACCTGAATGTATCCTTATCATTTACATGGCTTCTGAAAATTCCCCTGTTGTCCCTGATGAAACCGTCATCTCCAATCCATATTTCCTCACCTTTCAGGTAGCTTTCGAGGGTTATCAGTACATTGTACCCGTCAATGAGTATATGCCGGTCGCGTATGCATGTGCAGGGAACTCTCTTCCTGTTGCGTGCAGAGGCTACGTCCGGCGCGAGCACATTGCGTGAGAGTATGTACCTGCGGCTTTTCTCAAGTCCGTAATGATCACCTACGAACCTGATGGCACTGCTCTTTGGGTATCCCTGCTCAAGCAGGTATCTGATATCCCTTGCAGCCAGAATCAGGCTTTTCTCGGGATACTTCATATTAAAGCACATGATCTTGTCCTGGTCCCCTGATGTCATGACGGGATCGCTGCCGGTGGCAGGAGCTTATATTGACCGGCCCGGTTGTTATCTTCCCAGGTACACTATAATATTTATATGGCTTAAATATATATCCTATGTCCGGAACAACAAAGTATTGACAGAGTGCAGATCATCCGGCCCTGGAGAGGATCCCGGTACCTGCGGCAAGTGAAAGGGTTCTGTTGAACAGCGAGTGATTTGATGGGTGAAACAAAAAAAGGGAAAGTGCTCATAGTTGACGATGAGCAGGTAAATATCTCGCTGCTGGAGGCTTACCTGAATGACAGCTATGAAACAGTATCTGCAACTAGTGGAATTGAAGCCCTTCACATGGCCAGGAAGCATGACCCTGACATAATCCTGCTTGATATAATGATGCCTGACATCACTGGTTATGAAGTATGTGAGATATTGAAGAGATCAGAAAAGACCAGGTTCATTCCTATTGTGATGGTGACTTCCCTCTCGGGTTCTGAGGACCGTGTAAGAGGGGTGCAGGCAGGTGCGGATGATTTTTTTACAAAACCACTTGACAGGATAGAGATAGTTACCAGGGTCAGTTCCCTCCTTCGCATTAAGCGCCTGCAGGACGAGCTGATAAAAGAACGTGACCAGGCCAATATGTATCTTGACCTTGCTGCAGTCGTGCTCGTGGTAGTAAATGAAGAGGGCAGCGTGAAGCTCCTCAGTAAAAAGACCTGCAACATGCTGGGATATTCCCAGGGTGAGCTGATCGGGACAGACTGGTTCGATAAATGTGTCCCTGCATCATCCCGGGAGCGGTCAAGAGGAGTTTTCATGAGTTTCCTTCTGGAAGAGAACGACTTTCAGGGATATTTCGAGAGCCCGGTACTTACCAAAAGCGGCGAGGAGAGGATAATAGGCTGGAATGCTGTTGTCCGGATGAAAGAACCCGGGAGCCTGAAGGGTCTGCTCATTTCCGGGACGGATATCACGGAAAGGAAGGAAGCGGAAGAGAAGATAAGGCAGGGTAACGAGTACCTGGGCAATCTCCTCGAGGCCTCCCCGATCGCAACCCTCTCGATCGACAGCAGTGCAAATATCATCACTGCCAACAAGAACGCAGCCTATCTGCTTTGCATGGGGACGGGAGATCTTGTGGGTCGCCCGATCGCTTCTTTAGTTGAGAGCGAGGCATTTTCAGATTTCAGGGATATCAGGGACTGTGAAGTGGTTTTCATAAGAGGCAATGGTGACAGGGTCCCTATGAATGTCTCAACTTCCCGGATAAAGGATAAAGAGGGTACCATGGGCCTTATCATCACCCTGCAGGAACTATCAAAACTCAGGGGCCTTTTCATCACCCCTCTGACAGAGGACATGGCAGAGTATGCAGATAATGCGGGTGCAGGCCCGCAGGATGAACTCGAGCCGGGCTTTATTTACATGGCAGACTGCAGCAGGCGGGAGGAAGGATACCTTGCCTTCTCGGGACTTGTAAAACAGGGAAAGCCGGGCCTGTGCATTACCAGGAAGAATCCGGAGAAGATCAGACTTATGTACGGCCTGCCAAAGACACCCCTTGTGTGGCTGACCCGGAACAAGAACACCGGCCAGCAGACACTGGACCCCTCGGAACTGTTCAAGCTCCACCCCACCATACATGATTTCCTTAACAAGGTAAGCGACGGGATAATACTTGTGGATGGCCTGGAATACCTGCTTCTGGATAATGATCCCATGTCAGTGATAAAGCTCATGGAGCAGACAAACGATACTGTGATGGCATCGGACTCCAGACTTATAGTGCAGCTGGACCCCGATACACTTGACAGGAAGGATTTCCACCTGCTCAAAAGGTGGATGCGACCACTGAAAAGTCCTGAGGACACCCGGTGCGACAATTGAAGTAAGAAGAGGACGATCTATGAGATTCACAGATACCATACAGGGCCTGAACGAGGTATTCGGGACCGATATTCCCAGGGGAAGTGTCGTGCTTGTAACAGGAGCCGCAGGTACCTTAAAATCCGGCTTCACATTCCAGCTTATTTCCGGCTACCTGGAGAAGACGGATGAGTCAGGGCTCTATATCACGCTCGAGCAGAGCAGGGAGAACCATCTGAACAACATGGACAGCATGGGTATAACAGTCTCAAAGAAACTGCACATATCCGATTTCAGTGACTACAGGGTCCTCTATGGTGATTTCCCGGGAGACCCGCTCGAAATACTCGAGAAGAACATCCTGGACTTCAGGCGGGAGACCGGCGGCAGCTGCACCTGTCTTGCAATAGATTCCCTTGGAGCTCTTTATTCCCTGCTCGATATGGAATCAAAGGACCTGCGCAAAAGGATATACCGGATGCTTGAAACTTTCCGGCGCCAGGGGCTTACCACCTTTATCATACTTGAGGATGACAGGTGCTCCGGTATCAATGATCCCTCAACGGCTGCCGAAGGCTACCTGGTGGATGGTATAATTGAACTGGGACTGCACCTGAAGGGAAATGTGGCCAGCAGGTACTTGCGTGTGCGTAAGATGCGTGCTGCCTCTCACAGTATGGAGCCATGGATCCTTACAGTATCGGAGAATGGCCTGAAGGTGTACAAAGGCAGTTTCTGAGGCCGCTTCCGGACACCTGGTATTGTTTTTCCAGTTCACCTCCTGTCAATAACTCTTTTGGGGCGACCCTTGATGTGATAGAACTCCAGCTGCCCCGGCCCGACATAATTGAATATGATGTTCAGGCTGCCCTGGACGTAAGCGTCCTCCAGGGACTTCTTGAATCTGAAGAAGGAAGTCAGGAAATTGGACTTGACCAGTTCCCTGTCACAATTTTCCATATCCTCGCATTCCAGGCTTACCCTTAAAGTGACCTCTCCCTCGTCCTCGCCACCGTAAAGGAATGCCTCGTACTCTCCTGTGAGGTACTCCATGTTCTCTCTCTGGAACACTCCCTTCTCAATATCAACCCGATTGAAAGGGGTCTCAAAGACCCAGAAGGTCTCTGCCTCTCTCTGGGGGTTCATGATCCTCATGTGTGTCCTCCCGCAGTCACATTCCCTGCGGTCAAGCACAACAGTAGTGTCCTCAGTGTCGTAATTGAGAAGCACGGTACCGCATTTGGCTCCCACGGGCAGCAGGGTCGTGAGCACTATCCTGCCGCATTCCCCGTCCTTTACGAAATCCTGCATTCCGGGATCGTAAACATCCAGATGCACAAGGTCCTCAGGCACATGCAGTCCTTTTATATGTGAGCATTCACCGCACATGGTGCCTTCGGTACTGCCATAGGTATTGAAAACATCACATCCCCAGAGCTCCTCAACGTAATTGCGTGACTCGTCGGGGAAACTCTCGCCTCCCACTACCAGGCGCTCGATGCTGGACTCTGTGGGGTCCATCCCCTGGGCCTTCATTCTTTTTGCAAGGTGTATGAGCTTGAACACGCTTCCAACTACGGAGGTCGGCCTGTAGGAATCCATGACCCTCGGAGGGAAATTACATTTTCCGATAGGTATGATGGTCATCCCTGTGTTCCTGGCTGCAAGTGTCATGGTGTTGGCTCCCACGTTCATACCGTAAGAAGCACACACAATGACCCTGTCCCCGGGACCGAAGCCCTGCGAGACAAAGCTCCGGGCGTATTTCTCGGCATATCTCTCCCAGTCCTCCCATGTGAGGAAAAATGACTTGGGAGTACCGCTCGTTCCGCTGGTCTCGTGGACCGTGAAGACATCCTTCCAGTCAACTGCCCTGAAACCGAAGTCACTGCTCTCAGGCGGCTGGTTCTCACGGATGGTCCTGCCGGAGACGATAGGAAGCTCCAGAAGGTCTTCGTGAGACCTGATATCCGAAGGCAGGATATTGTGCTCCCTGAACCACTTTTTATAGAACAGGGAATTCTCAGCGGCATATCTGACAGTATATCTTATCCTCTCATCCACAAGAGCATCAAGCTCTCCCCTGTCCATCGTTTCTATCGCAGGATTGTAGTAGCCCGTTTTCAACGCCATTTTTAAGTCCGCCTCATCATTCCGTCTTTAATTGGGACCAGGATCAGTCCTTCAGCTGCCTGAGTATCTCCTCCCTGTCACTGGAAGGCAGATTACAGTTGTAGTTCTGGCAGATGTGCACTGTTGTCCTGCCATCCTTCATGCCCATATCAGAAACATACCTCGCTATCGCAGATATTTCTTCATCCTTGCCGGCAGGCTTCAGGATCACTACCTTGTTGGGTATGAACTCCTTGTTGATGTCTGATATGATCTCCTTTGTTTCAATACTTTCCGGGTCCCCCACCAATACGATCTCCCTTGAAGGGCCAAGTGCAAAGTCAAAGGCACACAGAAGCTGGGTATAGCCGATAGGCATCTTTGACACCTGTCCGGAGAAGAGCTGCATTATCTCATATGCTTTGTTCTCAAGGTCGATGTTCCCTGTCATGCGTCCAAGCTGGAGCAGGTTGAGCGCACATACCGAATTACCGGAAGGGATAGCCCCGTCGTATATCTCCTTGCTGCGCAGGATGAGTTTTTCTGAGTCCTCGGCTGTATGGAAGAAGCCTCCGTGCATGTTGTCCCTGAAGCGTACCAGAAGCTGGTCGTTCAGATACAGTGCATTCTTAAGATACTCAGTATCGAAGGTAGCCTGGTATAGTTCCGTAAGGCCCCATATCAGGAATGCATAGTCATCAAGGAAAGCTTCCACTGCAACTTCACCCTCGCGGAACCTGTGGAATAGTTTTCCTTCAGGATCCAGCATCCTTGAAAGGAGGAAATCTGCGGTAGTGGCTGCTTCCCGGGCATAGGCAGGCTCTTCGAACGCCCTGGCAGCCTTGGCGAGTGACACTATCATCAGGCCGTTCCAGTCAGTCATTATCTTATCATCCTTGGCCGGATGCACGCGCTTTTCCCTGTACTCGAAGAGTTTCCTGCGCGAATCTTCGTAGGACCGCCTGAGCACTTCATAATTATCTCCCCTCCGGACTGCGATCTCCCGCTGTCTTTCCCTCATGTGGAGGATATTCCTGCCGTTGCGGGTCCTGCTTGCCTCATCAAGAAAATTCCCTTCAGGGCTTGTCATGAATATCTCCTTTATCAGCTTGGCATCGACCTCGCCAAGCACCTCTGCCAGTTCCTCTTCGGTCCATAGGTAGAATTTGCCTTCCTCTCCCTCGCTGTCGGCATCCTCGGCAGAATAGAAGCCGCCTTCAGACGAGCGCATATCCCTCAACACATATCTGAAGATCTCTTCAGCGTTCTCCCTGTAGAGAGGGTCCCTTGTAACCTGATAGGTTTCCACAAGAGTAATTGCTATAAGCGCCTGGTCATAAAGCATTTTCTCAAAGTGAGGCACCAGCCACCGAGAGTCCGTGGAATAACGGTGGAAACCGAAACCTACATGGTCATATATGCCACCCATACGCATTGCCCTGAGTGTGCCCTTCACCATTTCCAGTGCCATGGGCTCTTCAGATCTCTTCCAGTATCGCAGCAGGAATGTCAGGTGATGAGGGGTCGGAAACTTCGGGGCAGTGCCAAAACCGGCATTAGCAGGATCAAAACCATTGCAAAGCATCTGGTAGGCCCTCTCAAGGGTGTTCTCATCAAGCCCCGGACCTCCGGTACTCTCACGCATGCTGCCGGATATTGCAGATACTATATCATCTGCATTTGCCAGGAGCTCTTCCCTCTTTTTGCTCCACATGCTGCTGACTGCAGGCACCAGGTCAAGCATGCCGGCCATTCCGTACCTGCTTTCCTTAGGTATGTAGGTTGCCGCCATGAAAGGCTTCCTGTCCGGTGTCATCATGATGGAAAGAGGCCATCCCCTGCGCCCGGTAACTGCCTGGCAGACAGACATGTATATGCTATCGATGTCCGGCCTTTCCTCCCTGTCAACCTTGATCGGAATGAACGCTTCGTTCATCAGTTCTGCGACCTGAGGGTCCTCAAAGGATTCCCTTTCCATCACATGGCACCAGTGGCACGTGGAATAGCCTATGGAGAGGAATATGGGCTTATCATCCTGTTTTGCCTTATTGAAGGCCTCTTCTCCCCACGGATACCAGTCAACGGGATTGTGTGCGTGCTGAAGAAGGTAAGGGCTTTTCTCAGCTGCCAGCCGGTTGGTCTTCTGTTCCCTGCTATCAGGCTTTCGTTCCTGCAATTGTTCCACCTCTTATGCGAGCTATCAGGATAAGCGCTAAGGCCAGTTATTCAAAGATGCCTCTCAGATCAACTGAATATCCCACTCATATCTACTATCTGGTCTGTTCTTATTTATATATGCCTGGGTGGCGGTTTTTGCAGGCAGCCTGTTCATCATAATAATGATGAAAAATTCCATAGTCACTAAGTTTAAATAGTTAGGAGCATGCATTACCAATTGACCCTCTAAAAGTGGTCATATAGTTCAAAAACGATATGCGGGGTAAAACATGGATAGGCGCTTACTAATAATACCTGTTGTCATTGTCATAGGAATTGCAGTCCTGCTGAGCGGTGCACTGAAATTCTCAAACGACAACGTTCCGGCAGAGATGGAAGAAGTGGTTGCGGAAGAACCGGAGGCCATCTTCCAGTCTGCAGACCTGAATGATACTGATCTCAATGAATCAGTAGTAGAAAATGAGACCACCCCCAATCTGGGTGGCGGTATGGGTGGCATGGGTGGAGGCATGGGAGGTGCTCCCACAACTGCACCGGCAACAACCACACCGGTAACTACTAACCCGTCGACAGGCACCGATAACGATACTACTGACAACACAAATGAAGACGATCAGGACACAACTTCAAATCCCACCGTCTATACATTCAACATAACAGTTGTCAACTGAACTGAATCTTAATTCCGCATGCCTTGTGCAAGTATCTGCTGAACAAGGCATACGGCTTTGACTGGGAGTCGTGACAGGCTCTCAGTACATTAATTTTGCAAATCCCTTGACCTGACTTTTACAGATATTGGAATGTTTCTCTTCATCCCTGATGAGCCTTTCCAGGTCCTTCATGAACTCTTCCCTGTCATTCTGGCCCGGCAGCAGTTCTTTAATAACCTCGGTGTCAGCATTCATCATATCCCTGTAGGCGTTCATGGCTAGTACTTCGTACTTGTCGATGTTTTTGAATATCTCGGGTGTTGACAGGCCCACGAAGTCAAATATATGAGCTGGAAGCCCTTTTGGTATGCTCACCGGGACTTCGATGTTTGCCCTTATGAGCCATTTTTCCATGATAGACCCGTGGAGATCCGAATCATGAGACAGTACTTCAAGTGCTTCGAGATTCTCGTCCATCAGTTCGATGCGCCCTTCCCAGGTACCCAGTTGCTCCATCTGCGACTCGATCCAGTACATTCGCTGCATAAGGGAAGCAAGGATTTTCTTATCTTTGATAGCCGGCATTCCATATCCTCAAATAATATTATAATCTGCTGTATATTAATAAATAGTGCTCTTATCAGCGATGCCTTCATATAGGAAAAATATATTCCTGTGGTATTATCTCAGGAATATCTTACCTGCCACAACACTTCAGATCGATCCATGGAGGATATCACTATCAGTACTTCTATTGCCCTTTTAAGCAGCGGACTTGACTCGGTAACAGCCGTATCACTAGCCAGAGAACACACACAAGTGAAGCTTGCACTCGTATTCGACTACGGCCAGCGTTCTGCAAAACGCGAGATAGAGAATGCAGGAAAGATATGCGATCATTTTGGGATATCCCTGAAGGTCATCGACCTTCCCTGGCTCGCAGGTGTCACGAATACTTCCCTTGTCAATACTGCCAGCGAGCTTCCTGTGATGTCTCCTGAGAAGATAGCTACTGATGCCGACCCTTCAATAACCCTCGAATCTGCAAAGAGCGTATGGGTGCCTAACCGCAATGGTGCATTGATAAATATCGCAGCCAGCTTTGCAGAGAGCATGGGATGCGATCACGTTATTGTAGGTTTTAACAGGGAAGAGGCAGTGACCTTTCCAGACAACTCCACGGACTTCATCGAGGCCATCAATGGCTCACTTTCCTACTCCACCCTTAATAAAGTAGAAGTGCTGGCTCCGCTCATTGACCTGGATAAGAAGGGCATAGTCCGGAAAGCAATTGATTCCGGGGCTCCCCTTGAGTACAGCTGGAGCTGTTACCAGGGCGCAGAGATGCCCTGTGGCGTATGTGAGAGCTGCATCAGAAGGCAGCGTGCCTTTGATG
Source organism: Methanolobus sp. (assembly GCA_030154025.1). Lineage (GTDB taxonomy): Archaea > Halobacteriota > Methanosarcinia > Methanosarcinales > Methanosarcinaceae > Methanolobus. The sequence continues at coordinate 9,026 of JASKKT010000023.1, read as the reverse complement.
AGGCTGGTATTGCAGACCCGCTGCTTGTGAGACTTGGCACAAACCATGGTCAGAGGAACAGGTAATTGAAAAGGTCTTACAGATCTCTGCAGTAGTTGATCAGTGATATGATGGAATGTATAGTACTTGACAAAAGACTGGATTATGACGGAAGCCAGATCTCCTCCCTCTGGGCCTACAACCTGGCAGATGTGCAGGCAGACTCAATCATTGCTTTCAGGGGAGCCTGCGACGTCATAACAGAGCACATGATAGACCTTGAAGATAAGAAGCAGGGAGACATGATATTCTCCACCGACATGCTCCATTTCGTTATCGAGCATTTCGATTCCACGGACCTGAAACTGGTTTATGCACGACAGCGGCTGTTCACATCGATAGTCCGGGAATTGCTCTCCGGCAGGCATTCAGGGATCACCCGTAACGGGGACGATCTTTTCATCGGCACAAAGAAGCTCACTATCTCAATAGCCAGCACGTCGGCCGTATCCCAGAAAATTCACTTCGGGATAAACGTAGTGCACAACTACTACGGAAGCCTTGAGGATATTGGCATCTCAGGGAACGAAGTGGCAACGGTGCTGCGGGAGATCGCGGAAGCCTACGTGCGGGAATTCGATGACATAGAGAAGGACCTGCGTAAGTCCAGGCCCCTGGACGTGATCAGATGAATGCCGGCCTGTTGACTGCAAGTGATACTGCTGATATCGATGCAAATGTCAGCGAAGTGTTCTGTTCCGTGCAGGGGGAGGGACCATATGTAGGAGTAAGGCAGGCTTTCGTGCGCTTCACTGGATGCAATCTCAGATGTTCTTATTGTGATACGCCTGTCGGGAAAGAAGAAACATGCAGATTTGAGGAGGTCCCGGGTTCAGGCGTATTCAGGCAGCTGGATAATCCATTGCATTCCAGTGACATTGCCAGGATGGCGAGTTCATACGGGAAGATACATTCGGTATCCCTCACCGGAGGTGAGCCCTTAATACATGCGGATTTCATATCCAGGCTCGAACTTGCAAGCCCCCTCTACCTGGAATCCAACATGACTCTGCCCCAGATGGCTAAAAGGATAAAGGATAAGGTCTCCTATGTGGCAGGGGACGTAAAGCTGCTGCCTCCTTCGTCTGTAGACGACATGGACCTGCACCTTGAGAACACGATAGAGTGCTTCAGGACCCTGAAAGCCACCAGGGATAGGGATTGCTTCTGCAAGGTGGTTGTGACAAAGGACACAGCAGCCGATGATGTGGAGGGTATGATAGGTGCCATCGCAGGGTATATATCCTGTGCGGTGCTCCAGCCTGTTTCACAAAAAGAGCTACTTCCGGAGCCAGGCTATCTGATAGGCCTTCAGGAAAGAATGCTTGATCATGTTAATACAAGAATAATACCCCAGACCCATAAAATGTGGGGGTGCCTTTAATGAAGATGAGATTAGGAATCGTTGACTATATTGACAGTGCCCATTACCTGCCGGGACACGGGAAGTGCGGAAAAGTGCATGGACACACCTACAAGGTGGAGGTCGTGATCGAAGGAGAGAAAACAGAAAGCGGGATGGTCATGGACTTCTATGATATCAAGAAGAACGTTAAAGAGGTCCTGGCAGAATATGATCATGTGCTGCTCAACGACATACTGGAGTTCCCAAGTGTGGAGAACATGTGTGAGCACGTGCACGCACGCCTGTCCGCAAGGCTCCCGTACCCAGTCTCACTGAAGATATGGGAAGGCCAGGGCAAGTGGTGTGAGATAAGTCACTGAGATCGTATTTTAAGTTTGCCGATACAAAACTTTATCAATGGGTTTATGCTTAAACTGACATGAATTTACAGGAGCTGCCAAGGAGCTGTAAATATGAATGATACAGATTCAGATACATGCGACATACAAGTCTCAAAGGGCGAGGATATGAAGAGGATCATCGCCGAGCATCCCTGTTATTCCAAGGATGCACAACATAAGTATGGAAGAATTCACCTTGCAGTAGCTCCCAAATGCAATATCCAGTGCAACTATTGCGACCGTAAGTTCGATTGTGTAAATGAGAGCCGACCAGGTGTCACAAGCGAGGTGCTCAGTCCGCAGGAAGCCCTTGAGAAGACCAGGCAGGTGCTTAAGGAGTATCCTTTCATCAAGGTAGTGGCCGTGGCAGGCCCGGGCGACCCGCTGGCAAATGATGAGACCTTTGAGACACTGGGCCTCATAAAGGAAGAGTTCCCTGATGTGACATTGTGCCTGAGCACCAACGGGCTCGTGCTTCCGGAGAAACTTCCTGATATCATCAAGTCCGGTGTCACAACGCTTACAGTGACGCTCAACGCCATCGACCCGGAGATACAGGCCAGGATAGTGGATCATGTCCGATATCAAGGCAAGGTCTACAGGGGTCTTGAAGCAGCTGAGATCATGGTAAGGAACCAGCTTGAAGGTATCAAGGCAGCAGTGGATGCGGGTCTTGTCATCAAGATAAATACCGTACTGATTCCGGGAATCAACGACAAGCATGTGGTCGAAGTTGCAAAGAAGATGAATGAGCTTGGCATTTACATCATGAATGTCATGCCGCTTATCTGCCAGGCAAAGTTTGCGGATATGGAGCCACCTTCCCCTGCTTACAGACAGGAGGTGCAGAATGCATGCGAACCCTATGTGCAGCAGATGAGACACTGCCGCCAATGCAGGTCTGACGCTTTCGGTCTTCTCGGAAAGGACCTTTCCCAAATGAGCGAGGAACGCAGGAACATCATAAAGATGGAAATGAAGAAGGGTGAAGGATCAGGGGATAAGTGATTCCCGACCCTCTTTTCTCATTATCGGGACAAGATTAAACTACTTTTATCGCTGCAGGTGTTCACTTGGATCTGGAAAAACTGGCACAGAGCATCAGGACCTTTGAAGGCGTGACCCGTAAGAAACCTATTGCGGACATTGTGCGTGTCTTTGAGGCCGTACGCAGTGAGTACGACGGGCCCGTTGTCGATTTCGGTGACGATGCAGCAGTAATTGATATAGGTGGGGATGACGTGATCCTCTTCGCAGCCGATGGCATCTGGGGCAGGATAGCCAGCAAGAGCCCATGGTGGGCAGGTTATACCTCGGTTGTGGTTAATGTGAACGATATCTCGGCCATGGGTGGAAGGCCGCTGGCGATGGTCAATGTCATGTCTTCAAGCGATATGCAGTCCACCAGGGAGATCATGGAAGGCATCAGGGACGGAATAAAGAAGTTCGGCGTACCCATGGTTGGAGGACACATGCATCCCGATACCCCATATGATTCTCTTGCTGTGGCCATCATAGGTATTGCGAAAAAAGATAGCGTGATACGCAGCGATACCGCAAGGCCGGGTGACGTCATTATTGCAGCTTATGACATGGAAGGCAGGGTGGGAAAGAACTCTCCCTACAGCTGGGATACGACTTCCTTCAAGGAGCCTGCCGTAGTACGTGAGAGGTTCATGGTGATGCAGGAGATCGGTGAGAAAAAGCTGGCCACCGCGGGAAAGGATATCAGTAACCCGGGAACCATCGGCACCCTAGGTATGCTCTGCGAGGTCAGCAAGGTAGGGGCATCCGTGGACCTGAACAGCATCCCATGTCCTGAGAATGTGGACTTTGAACAGTGGCTTAAAATATATCCGGCGACAGGTTACATCCTGACAGCAAGGCCGGAGAATGCCGAAGAATGCATCCGCGTGTTCGAAAGAACAGGTATCAGGGCCTCAGTCATCGGAACAATTGATGCCACGCGTAAACTGGATATCCTCGATGGTGACTGCAGGGCAACAGTCTTTGATTTTATGAAAGATGAGATAACAGGCATTGATATCTGAATTGCTGCCCTAATGTCAATGGATAAAAAAGAAAGTATGCTCACTTATCGCTGTTGACCCATGCTTCAAGCTCATCATGCAGGAATTTCTCGGCGGCCTGGACCACTTCAAGTGTTCCGCGCAGCACTATCAGTTCCCTTTCATCACACTCTACGATGTTGACCTTTATCCTTCTCTGGAGAGGTTCAAGGTCGAACTCTTCCACCAGGTCATAAACTATGTATGAAGGGGTGCCTGGAGGTATTATAAGATCGTACAGTCCTTCCAGCTCGCCTGCTTCAGCGTTGCCTTCAGCTTCGTCCTTGATCCGTTCCAGGTCTTCGATCTGTAATTTTCTTACCAACATTATCACCTTTGACTGATGGTTGATGGTATGCGGCAGATAAATAATGTTCGCTGCACGGTTGCATAGTGCATGTGGGATGCCCGGATCCCTTCTATATGTTTTTACTTTAACACCGCTAATATTGCTCTACATCTTGGTTTGTGGTGTTATAGCACAATTTCTTCTTTCTTTAACTGCTTTAACACCAGCAAGTAGAACTGCATAGAGGCGGGGTTTTGGTAGAGGGATTTTGATAGTGGTACTACGTAATATAATTTGATAAAAATAATTGACTCACCATTTTATATGGGTGACAGATTTTAGTGCCGTTATAAGCCGTTGTTTTAATTTGCAAGCTTGCTGAAAACAGTTGAAATCTCTTCTGATCACATTCACAAACCTAACCGGTTACGCATCTCCAGTTTCCTTTTAATATCCTGCAATGAAAATCCTGCTTCTGCTATTAATCTCGTTCCCTCTTCAGTTAAAGCAAAGCTGGTCGCATTTGAAGTTGTGGGGATTATTTAGAGGTAGCCGTGGTGTGCAAGCGAGTTCAATGTGTAAGATATAAACGATCTCTTGCTTTTGCGGTGGCGGACAGGTAGTTCCCTTGTTATGAAAACTTTTTCAGTGTAGCCGTACTTTTTCTGAACGTGTTATGTCAAAATAAGTAGCTTGATCCTGTTCTCTTCAAAAACTTAAGAGTTCAGCGAGTGGGTGAAGCGTTGTATTAACAGTTACCAACAAGGAATAGGAGACTCTATGGGTTATTTGACTATCAGTGTTATATTATTCGATCTGAGTGTCCCTGACCAATGAGTTTTGGTAAAAGCATTTGGTCCAGTAATGAAATATTTTGCAGACAGGGAGTGATTACCTTTGTTAAATGGTCCCCATCCACTTGAACTTACATCAATAGATATTGATTCGTTTGGTTTCAGTTCCACTAGTGAATCATCACCCAGTAAATCCATTGAGGGTATCTCCGAATAATCAATATCAGAACCATTAGAATAAATTATATTATAAGTGGCATGTTCTTCAAGTTTGGCTACATTAACCGTATAATTTCCCTCGTTTTTTAAAGTAAGCTGAAGATTGGATATTTCCTTGATTGACAATTCAGTCGGCATTAAATTAAGTGTCAGATTTGCATTTTTGTAATCTATCGTTTCCTCGACTGGATTTTCACGATTGATCTCCGTACATCCAGATACTAAAATGTATATTGAAAACAAAACAATGCATTTCAATAAGTGCTTATTTTTCATATTATACTTGTAGCTTCTTTTCTATAAATATTTACTGCATAATTAAAATATATATGACTCGTTTATCATTGATTTATATAATCACTTGTAAAAGTATATGATTAATCCTTATATCTATGTACATTCCTTTCATTAATTTTATATATGCTTAAGAATTTGTCAAATGTGGGTTAGTATATGCATATTTTGGAACAAAGTGCTAACACCAAAAATGGAGAGATAAAATGCGAAAACAGATAATTCAAACAAGTTCGCTTGTTTTAATAGGGTTACTTCTATTGGCAAGTGTACCAGCTATAAATGCACAGAGTGAAAACAACTATTATGTGTCAATGGAAAATGTTGATGCTAAACAAGAATCTGTCGATTCACTTAAAAATGTGAAAAGTTTTAATAGTGCGACATTTACAATCAAACCTACTGAATTTAATAACGCGGTCAATGAAAATAAAATTATTATACTGCAATTAATGGGAGAAGATGTGGCATTAAATCTGCATGAAACACATGTAATGGGTGACGATACAAAGGTAATTACTACTGATGAAAAGGGAAACATGGTTTTAGTTGACGCTCCCGACATTCGAACATACCATGGAAAAGTAGTCGGAGATGAAGATAGCCAAGTTGCAATAACCATTAGTAACAACCTTTTGGCAGGCATGATCGATGTAGATGATAATGCCTATTATATTGATGTTACAAAGAATGAAATAGGCGGAAAAAATATCCATATTGTTTATAGAGCTAAATCTGTTGAGTTTGATCTTACAGACGGATTACTTAATGATACAGATGAAGGTGTTGATTATGACAGCAGATTCGAATATTATGAGACAAGCGATAACTTGGTACTCACGTCTAGGGCAATGACAAGTATCAAAATATTGCCATGTTATGATAGGCATTTTAAAAATATATATGGAAGTTACGCTTTGGCAGAGTTTGAAATTGCAGATATGATTAATACAGCCAATTTAGGGCTTGATGATCATGATGCAAGCTTAACTTTTGACTACTATAAAAGGTATTCTTACTTGGACAGTGGTACAGGGCAAGAGATAATAAATTTCTTTAAAAATGATATCTCCCCCTATAGGGATATTACAGGTAGCGACCTTGCAACTCTATTTTATGGACAAGATTTTGAAGATACGGTCTTAGGAATGGGGTCTACATATAATGGAAGTTCGGTACAAGCTTATAGTGTACTTCAAATGGTTGCTGGTACGGGATCATATGGGGCAACTTATCCTGAAAGGTGCATCGTTTTGACCCATGAGATTGGACACAACCTAGATTCAAGGCACAATGAACACTACGAATGGATAGCTACGCCCTATACTTATTATACAGTGATGTCCCCCTCTGTTATCTACAATAGCACACATAGAGTAAGAACAGTGTTTTCAGACGGAGATGTTTATGGGGATGCAACCCATAATAATGGTGCACATATAGAAGCATGTAAAGATATTGTAGCTGCATTCCGCACTTAAATTTGAAAATATTCTATCAGCAACTGTGAAAATCCACAGTTGTTTCCTTTTTCATGGCTGCGTATAGATACATTCAATTTTGATATACCACGCCTTGCCGTGTGGTTTTGTGCCAGCTTTAATTTCGCATTTGTGGTGAATTTGATAAAAAGAAAAAAGACTAAATGTCCAAATGTTTTTCTCATTTGAAAAAACTAGAAGGGATGCTTGAGTCTTGACAAGAAACAATGTTACAACAACACACCGCATTGAATGCAGAAATACAGTTCGCCCGATATAAATATAGAGTTCCAATTAGCATTTATTCTATATAGATAGAGATTTCTCTGATATGCACTTTCTATATTCTGGAAGGATTTTGATGAGATTGATAAGTTTATCTGATGCAATGGGGCAGATACGGGTGGAGTTTGCAGGCTGTAATATGAAGTGCCCTTATTGCGTCCACATACACCAGCCGTTCAAGGAATGGTCCGTTGATGAAGTAACCGATTTTGCAAAAAGGTCGACCACTGAGAATGTTTATCTGGGAGGTGCCGAGCCTACATTGCAAAAAGAGCTTCTGCCATTGGTGGAATCACTTCACGGCATTGGCAAGCAAGTGATACTGAAATCCAATGGCATGAAGCCGGATGTGCTCGAGGGTGCCCTTCCTTTTGTTGAAGGTTTTGTGCTTGAGATCAAGGCACCCCTGGATGATGTGCCGGGCATCATGAAGCTTACAGGGATGTCCGAAGAGCGCAGTATAAGGTATGTGCAACTGCTGCGCAGGTCCCTGGGCATTGCAAAGCAGAAGTGGCTCAGGGTGTGGATACGTGTCATACCCGAGTTCATAAATAAAGAGACCATACCTCGCATCCTGCCGGATGTGGAGGGAGCCTCGGAAGTCATGCTCTACCAGTTCATGAGCAATCCTGATTTCGACCTGCCTTTCATGGGCCACGAGAAGCCGACCCCATCGTGGGCCGAGCTAAAGGAACTGGGAGATGCAGTGATCGAAAAAGTGCCGCAGGTGCGCCTTGTAGGAGAAAAGGGAAAGACCCTGATGAGAAAGTGATCTTCCCTGAGATGCAAAACAGGATATGCTTACGCACTATCCTGTTCAAAGTCCCCTCCATTGTCAAAGAGCATCCGGTTCTCCTGATCTTCCAGGTAAAGGATAAGCTGCCCGTTCTCAGTGGCTGCTGAAGTCACATTATTAAGGGATGCGAGATACTGGCTGTCCAGTGAGTCTTCCCCGCATGCAACAAGCGTCATCACGCCGGGTTCCAGTGTCAGGCTCTCTCCTTCAAGTGTATAGTTGCCGCTTCCTGTGTTACAGTCAGCCCTGAAATAATAAATATCGTCCTCTGAGAACACAAGGTAATAATTCTCCGGATCAGGAACCAGCAGCTGGTCTGCAGGCATCGGTCCACTCATTTCGGCCCACTGCCATTCAGTTCCGATTATGCTGTCCATGTTCTCTTCAGATATCATCATGGCATCTGCCTCTGTATCCCCGTTTCCGGGCGTCATGTTTTCGTCGATGACAGTGTCGTTCTCCTCTCCCGAGGGTGTTTCTGTGCAGCCGAGCGTAAGCACGGAAAAGGTCAGCAGGGCGCACACCACTGCTAAAGTCCATACATATGTCGTTCTTTTCATTCTACCTCTCCTTCATGGGATTTCACGCAATCCTATAACAACAATCTGCAGTAACGAATGCACGAACTACTGAAATAGCGAATTCAATAAGCAAATTCTCCCTGGCAGGTGTCCGCTCTTCAGATATACGCTTTTCATCCCCACTCTTTAGGAAGACTGACCTTACCACGTAGACGATCTCCCGGCTAACACTCCTGCGTACCCGGGACCACTAATGCAAAAGATATTGCCCTTTCCAGATTAATCTTTCGAAAATGATATACCTTTGGCAACCTAATCCTCTGTATAAAGGACAGCCCGGACACTTAGATTATAATTAAATATCCCACCGGTACCTTTATTCGCTTTAAGCCTCTAATATGAGTTGATAGAAATGCAGGAATACAAGTTAAAAAGAGGATTTGCACCCGATATTGGCAGGATAGAAGAGTGCCTGAAGGAAACGTTCCCTTCC
>JASKKT010000022.1 GCA_030154025.1 Methanolobus sp. | reverse complement strand
TCTATGGGTCTTGTTCTTGGTCTTCTGCTCGACTTTACCTTAATGTCTTCCAGAACCTCAATGAAATGTTGGCTATCGTGTTCTTTTCCAGAAGAGATTTGAATGGTCAACGGAAAACCTTCACAACTCACACAAGCATGAACTTTTACTCCTTTCCTTCTTTTGTGACCGTTGTATGCGCGGAATCTTCTCCCCTTTTTTTGTTTCGATGAAAGTGCTATGAACACATACAATGTCCATGGAGAACTTACCATCATTATAAGCTGAATCCCGAAGGGATTCCATTATCGTGTTCCAAATTCTCCCTTCTGACCACCATTTCAACCGTCTCCATGCTGTTGCTCGTGAACCATAGCATTGCGGCATATCTGCCCATCTGCAACCAGTTATCAGAACAAAGAGAATTCCGTTGATGACCTTACGGTCATCAGCTCTCTTTCTTCCGACAATTGATTGTGGTGGCAAACCCCATAATACAAGTATAAAAGACGCTATTTATAGTTTTAAGATGGGTTCAATAGATGTAACAGTTGATGATAGAGAGGGCTGGTTAGTGATAGAAGCTACTTTCTCTAAAGGACAACTGGATTGTGTGCATGTAGAAGAGGGAATAAAAGAACATTCTAAAACCACAATATCTCATAGTGTCAAGTATTATAGTTGAAATTCGGGAGTAATTTGAAGTAATTTTTCTATCCCCATGGTATGTCTTCGATACGCATTCTTTTGATGTGTGGATTACTTATATCAAATCAGGCCATGGGCCTTATTATCAAATAAAAATTATCCCCTAGCCCTTTTGCTTCCAAAACCTACTGGCAGAGCATGATTTCCTATTCCTTAATATGGAGTTTGAGAAAAAGGCCATTCTTGACCGGAGTCTGATGCTGTATTTGTAGCAACTACCTGGGCTTCTGGTATTCTACAATCCTCTGCACTTCTATTTTCAGATTGCCAAGGTGATTCTCGACCACATCCCATATGGTCTCAATGTCAATTCCAAAATATTCGTGTATCAGGATGTTCCTCAGTCCCACTATCTTTTTCCACGGGATATCAGGATACTCATCTCTGGTCTCAGGAGGGATTTTACCTGCAGCTTCGCCAATAATCTCAAGGTTGCGGACAACAGCATCTATTCTCATGTCGTCTTCCGCAAATTGCGCAAAAGAAACATTCTCAAGATATCTATGGACTTTCTCAATATCTCTGGATTTTCTCAATTGCACCAAGCATATCTGCAAAGAAAACCAGCGGGTCCTAGGCATAAACAGCCTCTTTAAGAATTGTTTCCCTGAGAGTTGGCTTTATTGCGTTCTCAATAACAAGGTCCACTTTTCTTCCAAAGATCTCTTCAAGATAGAACTTCAATTCCATATAGTTATCAAAAGTCTTTCTGCCTTCCTTGAATTCAATCAGAACATCAACGTCACTATCGATGTGCTCTTCTCCCTTAGCAAAAGAACCAAAAATAGCTATTTTGTTTACGCCAAAACGCTCTATTATCACTTTCTCATGTTCTCTTAATATCTGAAGGGCATCCATAGTTAATACTCACTGACAAAGTTTAAATCGTTAACTGAATGTTGCAGAAACCACCGAACAGGTTATTGGTCAACAAAAATATTCTCTTCCTTTTTTGCTTTCAAAAATGACTGACAGAATACTATCTCATATCCTCGGAATTTGAGTTCGAGAAACGGGCCATAAATGTTTTATATTGCATGAATTATTTTTTTTCTTAGTATGACACTAATCCACGTATTGAAAAGCCGGAAGACAGGATCCATCCTGTAGGCCAGAAGAAGCCTAATGCCTGGGTTTGTATGATATTCATGGTAATGTAGTGGAGTGGTGCCAGGATATCTGGCATGAATCTTATGTTGGGACACCAGGCAATGGAAGTGCGTTTGAGATTATTGACCCTGCTGTTGGTGCATCAGTTGATGCCGACTTGAAAATAGATCTCAACGTTCATAGGGTTCTACGCGTAGGCAGTTGGGCCCTTAGTTATGAGACCTGTAAATCAACTTACCGTACAGGTGCTAATCATGAAGACAGCAATTACGATCTCGGTTTCCGTCTACTTCGAAAAATATAAAGAGGCAATGTATGGAAACATATTTCAAAATAGTTATCGGCATTCTGACAACACTGATATTGCTGTATGTAATCCCTTTTCCTTTTCATGAGGTAAAACACTGGCTACTTCCCAAATATCCTCGATACATTTATAGGATAAAAAATCAAAGTGATAATCACAAATGACACCGTCACTCAAATCTGAAGCAACTGAGAAGTACATTCAGCAGCTCCATGAACTGCTTCCGGAACTGGAAGAAAGATTCAAAGTAAGTTATCTTGCTGTTTTCGGCTCCTATGTGAGAAAAGAACAGACGCAGAGCAGTGACCTTGACATATTAGTTGAGTTCAGTGAAGCTCCTGGTCTTCTTGAATTCGTTGAGCTTGAGAACTACCTTTCCGATACTTTAGGAATAAAAGTGGACCTGGTGCTCAAAAGTGCCTTGAAGACCAATATTGGAAAAAACATACTGAACGAGGCACTACCGGTATGAAAAAATGACGTCATTGAATAGAATATAACATCAGCATCCTTGGAATCTATCATGCTCCTCTTCTTAATAATTGCCTTCAGATAATATCCTGATCTCCCTGTATTCGATAGCTTTTACCGGACAGACCTTCACACACCTTTTGCAGGCAGTCCCGAGACATCTCCGTGTACTGTATCTGACCACTGGAGCACCATCATTCTCGATACTTGAGATGGCTTTTTCCGGACATTCATCTTCACACTGGTGGCACATTATACAGCCAGGGGCAATCTCCTCAAGAGTAACACCGATATCATCAACATGCCTTATGCTCTCGGACCCTGCTTCTGCAATATCTTTCCGGGAGCTCTTTTCCATCAGGGGTTCACTAAAAGCCGCAGGCAGAACCGGAAGCTTATATATCTTCAGGAACCTATTATATAATTCCATGTCCATGCCTTCTGTCCAGAAAGACAGTTCGCAGGTATAGAAATTCTTAAAGGTAGTACTTGTAGCCATCATAAGATGGTCAACTTTTATCCTGCTGGCAAGATCGATGACTTCCGCAAGCTTTGAATCTTCAGTCAGTATCCTCCTGGCGAGAGAGAGCGAGGTATTCCCGAACTGGACTATCCTCCTGGTATACTTGGGGCAGGAACCCACGTACAGAGCCTTCCAGGGATCGACATAGGTACCGGACGCACCTGTCATGTAAGCATTCACAAGTTCTTCATAAGCAAGCCCGGCTTCAATTATCAATGTCAGCTGTGCAGCCCTTATCGCACCTATGGCCTTGCCTGCTTCCTTTATATCACTTTCGGAGATGCGTATCCCCTCTCCAAGGATAAGTTTTCCGTATTTAAGTCTTGGAGGTTTTTCAATTAGTCCTGTTTGCATTGCAAGGGTCAGGCAGGCAATGAGGCCAGTACCTGTTATTCCTGCAGGTCGAATGTCTGTCTCTTCTATAATATCACCAGTACGGGGGTCGACCAGATGGGAAGGCCTGCCTGCCATATCCTCATCAAGCACTGTGAGCCGCCAGTATTTCCCTTCGCTGTTGACATCGGATATCGCACCCGGACCTGCAAGCATGCCACAGCTTATTCCCTGTCCCTCGATAGCCGGACCTGCAGCAGCACTTCCTGTTATGATCCTGTTTCCCACCTTAATAGCCATTTCAGCATTAGTGCCATAGTCTGTAACCAGCGTGGGAGCCGACTGGTCCAGGAAATCTGTTTCCAGCATCATAGCAAGCGCATCTGCACCAACCTCATGCTGAACTGCCGGAGGCACTATGATATCGCATCTTCCAAGATCAAGCCTGTCTTTGAAAATATCTGCTGCGGGGAAGATCCTTGCCTGTCGCTCCACATTTTCAACACCCAGCCTTTTCTGCATGTTCCTGCCTGCATAGGCAAGGTCCCGTATCTCGGAGTTCTGGAAGAGTGATAATTGTATAGGATTCCCGCACACTGCTATCTTACTTATCTGCATAGTGTCATCAGTGAGGTTTTTTATCAGTTTGCACACTGCATCTGTCATTATCTCATGAGCTAGCCCCTCACCCACGGTAATTGCAAAATCAAGGTGGTCGGTTATATTGGCTCCCGGAAGAGGATGTCTGGTGGTCATGGATGTCTTGATCACCTTTCCGGAAACAAGATCTATAAGCTGTGCACGGAAACCGCTTGTGCCCAGGTCCATTGCAATTCCATACATCTTAAGCCTCCATCAGAAACAGGCCCTCATTGACTCCCACATTACCTGCATCTCCTCATAAGGTGCATCCAGAGGGATCTCACATCCGGTAGAGAGGATGAAACCCTTATCAGGGGCAGCCATCATACAGTTCCTGACCTCTCCGGCAATATCTTTAAGCATACCGGAACCGAAGATATAGGGATTGATGTTGCCCATCAGGCATACACCCGCATCCTGGAAAGGCTTAAATTCCCTGAAACAGTATCTTTGTGCACATCCTATGCTTTTATGGTTATGGAGTTTCCCGCACTCAACACCATAATTCTTTCCCAGTGACTTTACGTCACCAAATGCAAAGTTCAGGGCATCTGGCTCAAGGGCCAGCTCCAGCTCATGGAACGCATGGGCTGCACAGTTATGGGATATCACATATCCACCCCGGTCCTGTATATGAGAATATACTTCCTTTGTATAACGTGAACCAAACTCCTTTGCCATCTCAGGACTGAAAAGATCTGCTGTACTGCCTCCGTTCTCTGCAAATACCCCGTCTGCTCCTGCATCCAGCATCCTGTCCGCAAAAATGATACAGCTTTCAGTGAGAAGCTCCAGCAATTCATGGAGCTGGTCCTTATTCCTGATCATCTCCATGCACATCCGGCTTCCGTCCATCACCTGAGAGGCAAGCATAAGAGGAGTAAGGGAGGCACAGCTGATAAAAGCCTCATCCCCAAGCTCTTTTTTGAGCAGGACAATGGATTCCTCTATGGTTCTTACTCTCTCTGAACGCTCCATATCCCTTGGATTTATCTTCTCATATTCTCTGGCAGAGCTCAAGGGGAATTCAGCTATGGTGGGATAAGCGTTGGTTCTAGTGTTCAGTTTTGCACCCAGGGCTTCTGCTTCCACTAACAAGCAGCCCCAGGGTGACATGACATTGTCATGATGATACATCTCCCTTGCCAATACCTGAGCCCTGGCAATTCCCCTGGCGGAATAGTAAACGTCCTGCATCGTTGCGTTCATGCGATCAAGAACTGCGTTGCCCGCTCCAAACCACAGGTATCCAAGCGGTACCCTGTCAACTTCCTTCATTTCAAGAGCATTGATAAAACGCTCCTTTGATGTCATTTCCTCGGTCATCTGTGATTCCCTCCTTATTGACGACGGCTATTTTTTCAGTAGTATCTTATCTATCCTCAGTAAGCTATTCACCGATTCTGTTGCTGCAATAACGGACAATTTCTTTATGCTCGATGGATCATATACAGGAGGAATATTCGGAACCACCTCTCCTGTCCGGTCTATCCTGCAGTCGATCCCCTTGCCATAATAGTGCAGCATCTGAACCATTGCATCGGTTGCATTCATTCCGGCATTCCGGGCCAGTATCCTGGGAATTTCTTCAAGGGCATTTGCATATTCAATTACGGCAAGCTGCTCCTTCCCCTCAATAGTAGATGCATATCGCCTGAGCATCTGCGAGAGCACGAATTCGATACACCCGCCCCCACTTACGACAAACGGGCCCTTCATCAGGAAAGCTGCATTATTGAGAGCATCATCAACTGCCTCCTCAAGCTTCTCAAGGCCGTAGCCAAAAGGCTCCCATATCAAAATGGTGGATATGGGCTGTCCACTGACAGAAAGGAAAAGGAAGTGCTCATCACATTTTTTCCTGACATTCACCTCGTCCGCAAATCCAAGATCATCAGGCAGGATATCATCCTTTATGGAAACGATACTAGCACCCGTTGCTTTAGAGATCATCTCCAGGTCCTTCATCTTGAGCTTCTTAAAAAGCAGGACACCGTGCTTTGCAAGAGAATCCTCCACAGATTCATCCACACTTCCTTCACATAGCACCAGGTCTGCTCCCGAATCTATAATTTTCTTTGCAAGGCCCTTTAGCGACCTTGCCTGCTCCTGCATCAGAAGCATTGAATTATCAGTACCTTCTATCCGTATATTGCGCTGGGAGTTTATTATCTTGCTCTCAAATCTGACATTGTAGTTCAATATGAGGATCCTTGCATCTTTGATGTGCTGTGGCATGTCATCCCTTACAGGAGTCTCGTCAAGGATTATGCCAGGGATACATTCTATCTCAGGCCCGCCTACTTTCTTAATGATCTTGACGTAGTCATTAAGCTCGATCCGGGAGCCATCATCAGTGCTTTTGAGATTCGAGATCGTTCTCGTTACAAGTTCTGTGATCTTTCTGGCCTGCCTGGGTTCCACTCCTTTACTCAGGCTGGCATTCTCTATCACTGAATTGAAATCTTCCTCAGATACTACCTGCATACTCTCATATTCAAGGATCTCATAAGCTTTGTTCAATGCAAGCTGATATCCTTTTATGATGGTTGCAGGATGCAGGCCCTGGCCTGCAAGCCTGACTGCGTTCCCGATGAGTGAGGCTGCCAGGATGACCGCTGTTTTTGTACCGTCACCACATGCTTTATCCATTGATATTGCGAGTTTTTTGAGGGACGTGACCACCGGGTGCAGCACATCTATCTCTTCAATAATGGTCTTCCCATCGCTTGTCATGTAAATATCGTCTGTGGGACTGATTATGATCTTGCTCATTCCGCAGGGACCGAAAGACGATGCAAAAAGATCCTTTATATCCCGGGAAGCCTGATGCATCTGGTACAACAGCTCGTTTTCCTCCACGTCACCTGTTATTACGATACGGTTACGCACGCTCTGGCGAAGGGCAGCCATGCTGTCCAATTCGTGAGTTCCGTGCTCCGATGCCATTAAACTGCTCATATGCCCCTCCTGGGGCTGCCCACAGCGATTCCGACAAGTTTTGTTTCAAGAGGAAGCGTACCCATGCTTCCGATATCGTTCATTTTAAGCTCGAAATTGACATTTTCCATGCTCAACCCATAGCCTCTCATGTATTCTTTCACAGACTGCTCGGCATGTGCAATTGCGTGATCCACTGCTTCCTTATGATCGTCAAACACATGCCTTCCTTTATCTGAAAAGAGAGTATAGCTGGAACTGCCAGCAGTTGAAGGCCTTATCAGCATTTCTGTCCTGTATATAACGTCACCCACAAGTGCACCCACAGCATTGCCGACCTCATAATAGTCAGGGATCCTTGTATCAGCTTCGATAATGCTGCCCAGCTCCTTTTCATAGGCCTTCACGGGAGCACCGACCATTACAACAGGGATCCTGGGCCTGAATACAATGGCATCTGAGCATTCCAGGAACTTCCGGACATCCTCTTTTTTAATATCGGAACCAAAATATGAGACCAGGTGCAAAGCAAGATTTTTCTGGAACTCCTCTTTTAATTTGATACAGAATTCATCCCTGCCCATGTTGAGATAAGAGGCAAGTATGTCCGCGCCCATAAAAGATGCTGTTCTGTTCCATTCGTGATATTCTCCCAGAACATGCAGTGCATCCGTGGGCGTGAAGCCTATCTGCTGGACATACCTCTTCCTGACAAGGGAGCGGAGAATATCGATGAACATGAGTGGGTGCATCTTTAACTTTTTCTCTATATCCGATAAGGATGAAGGATTATCTCCAATTGCTTCGAGTACCTTTACTTCCTCTCCACTAAGATCAGACAACTTCATGCATAAAGAACATCCATTCCTGCTTAAGAAGAATGCAGTTGGCTGCATTAAATCAGTCATCATACGTGGAGAGAACTTATCAGGGGTAGCCAGCTTCTCTATTAGGGCAGGATATTCCGATGCAGCCAGGCATAGAGGTATCACTCTTTTTGGACCAATATACGTTTTCTTCTGCACCCATACATGGCTGTCCCCGCCAAGGGCGGAAGTATCCATTTTTATGGCCTTCACCATGGTGCTCCAGCCCCCGACAACAGCGCCTGAATCATTTACTATCGGGATACCATCGCGTATCATTGCAATATCTGTGCTCGTTCCCCCAATATCCAGGGCTACGCAGGTCTTAAGACCTGTCAGATGGGCCGCGCCTACAAGACTTGCAGCAGGCCCCGAGAAAATGGATTCCACCGGTTTTTCGAGAGCTTTCTCTATCCTGACAAGGGAACCGTCGCATTTCATCATCATCAGTGTGGAATCGATCCCCATCTTTTTCATTACGGATAAAACGGATTTGATAAAATCGTCTATAACAGGTATAAGCTGGGCATTCAGCAATGCAGTGACTGCCCTTTCATAGGCGCCGAGGCTCAGGGAAAGCTCATGCCCGCATACCACAGGAAGGTCTGTCAGCTCACGGACATACTCTTTTACACGGAGCTCGTGTTCAGGATTCCTCACACCAAAGTAGGAGGAGATAGCAAACGCAGCTACTTTGTTCCGGTTCTGCAGCACAAAATCCCTGATATCCTCCAGGTTTCCAAGCGTATGGGTCTCATTGCCGTCAGAATCATGTCCTCCATCAACGGAGATCACATAATCGGTAGGTAGTTCCTTACTTATGGAGTAACCAATGAGAATAAGGCCCGCAGGATACCCTTTGCCTTCAAGTGTGGTATTAGTTGCCAGGGTTGTTGATACGGAAGTAAAGCCGACCTTTTTAAGATATTCCTGATCCAGACCCCGCAGGGTATCTTCTATGCCTTTTACCAGGTCAGGATAAGTTGTCAGTGATTTAAATGAGTCGATTATCTCTCCCTTTGCAAGATCCATTATTACTGCGTCAGTGTAAGTACCGCCTGTATCGATACCAAGTCCCAGATTCCCAAGTTGAGTGTTCATGATAGTCACCTTTTCTTGAATAAAGCGATGGAAGGTAGGGCGGCATTCAGCCGCCTTTAGCGGATAAAGACCCATATTATCATCAATCACCCCGCTGCATCGCAAAAACAAATAGATAAAAAAGGGAATTAACTCCCTTATTTATCCAATAACACTTTTCTGCAGCTGCGGACCAAGTTCCTTGACCGTGTCCACCATAGCCTTGACAGTGTTCAGCGGTCCTCCTGGCGGGATCTCACATCCTGAAGACATTACATACTTGGACTGCAGTCCGTTCTCCTTGAGCACGGGGAGGACACCTTCAAGCAAAGACTTTGTATCAGTCCGGATCTTCTGGACGCCACTGGCTGAGTTGTCCATAAAGTCTATGGGGTTGATCTCACCCATCATGCAGCACATGTCACCGTACTTGGGAATAAGGTCTGCATAGTTCTGGGATCCCTTGCTTCTCTGCTTCGGATAGTATGCGTAGCTGTACAGTTTTGTACCAAACTTCTTGATCTGGGTGTCAAAGTGCACTGCATCGGCGCAGTTGTGGATTATGTAGGGCTGGTCGTACTTTTTGAAGAGAGGCAGATGCTGGTCATAGACAAACTTACCGTCGAACTTCCAGTAGTCCTCTTCGCTCATGATAACGTTGTTGGACCAGAGGTTGTCTATACACAAGGCGTTGCAGGCATTCTCTTCAAAGAAGAGCTCGGATACCTGGCAGATATAATCTGTACATTTCTGCAAAGCCTCAAGCACAACATCCGGGTGGGTCTTCATATCCATAAGCACTCTATCTGCACCCATGAGCTGGGTAAGGGTGAGAAGTGGCCCCTCATGGAAACCAACAAAAGGAGTGTTCAGTTCCTTGTTCAGTTTCTCAGTTGCTGCTTTTGATGCCATTATAAGTTCATATGCGCGGGTCCCTTCTTTGACCTCAGGGGTTTCAAGGTTTTCGTAACTCTTAAGGTGGCCTTCAGAGGAAGGAGTATCATCTTCAGGGTACTTGATCTTGCAGCCAAAGTCAGAGGAAGTGGCTGAAAGGTCGATCAGTCCAACGAACATGTCTGTGTCCAGATATTTGGACCCAAGGAATGCACTTTCCACAAATGCATTGGGACTGGTCGCATACTGCTTGTAGTTCTGGTTGGCAAACTTCCTCATGATACCGCAGGCAAGCGGATATACAGGCAGCCTGTCGACTTTCTTGTCCCCCATTGCAGCCAGGGTCCTGTCCATGTGGGTCATCTGCTCTTTTGACTTGACACCGACCTTTTCGAACTCTTCGATAATCTGCCTGGCAGTTTCCAGTCCGATATCAGTCTTGCCCTTTACCTTCTTTTTAGAGAGCTGTTCCCTGTACTTCACTTTACCAAGGCTTACCTTCTCCTGGGTCCACCTTATCTGGTTAGGTTCTAACTGCTTTACGCTCTCACTTGCCCAGTGGCTTGCATGCATTGCATCTGCATGGGTCGAGTCAGCCCCGATCTGCTTTGCAAATTCTTCCGACACCGGTGCTCCGCCGATCATTACTTTCAGGGAGTCGCGTATGCCTTCTTCCTGAAGCATCTCAATGACCTTTTCCATGTTCACCATGGTGGTTGTCATCAAAGCGCTCATGGAAATAAGGTCTGCTTTATGCTCTTTGGCAGCCTCGACAAACTTCTCCACAGGTGTGTCCGCACCCAGGTCGATCATCTTGAAACCTGATGCAGAGAGCATTGTCTTGACAAGGTTCTTGCCTATATCATGCACATCACCCTCAATACTGCCAATTACTCCAACAGCAGCTTCGTTAGATCCTGCTTTCTTCATTGCAGGGCTTAGGATATCCATGCCTGCATACATTGCTCCTGAAGCAATAAGCAGATGCGGGACGAATGCTTCTCCCTTTTCATACTTGTCACTGATTATCATCATTCCCCTGGCCAGGCCATCTACAATTGCCTCGTAGGGATCTAATCCTTCATCGATGACATTCTGCGCAAGTTCCTGTGCAAGCTCTTCATCGCCTTCAACTACAGCTTCCGCTAATTTGTTCAGAATAGCAGCTTCCATAATATACCTCCAATTTATTTTTTTCAATAGCGATTTACTGTCTACTATTGACACAGAGAGTAGGAAATTATTGTATATAGCATAACCCGGGGTTATTTATCAACGATGTTAATATTATGAATGCCCGGGGATGTGTTAACATGGTTAATCATGTTACCAGTAATTCATACAACAGCTACAGTTAATGAGGAAAAGAGCGTTCATATGATTAATAACATTAATCAGATTAACGTGTTTAATCAGCAATACCTAAAAATTGACCCCTACCATTTACATAAAAAGGGGATCAGCAAGCTTATAAAGCAGACTGTATTCTCTCTACACGCCACGATTTGGATTTGAAATAATCAAAAAGATCGTTACCCCACTTAAGAGCTCTTTCGTCACAGCTCATCATTGCATGGTTATGATATATGCCGTTCCTGAAAAAAAGCGAGAAGGAAAGGAATTTGTCAGTCGCTATGCAGGAAGCAAGACCGATGGCATCAGCATGAACATAGATTTCAACGTTATCCATTCTTAAGAACTCCTCAAGGACGGGGCTGTATTCATTCCTTAGTCGCTCAAAGACAGGTGCAGATACGATAAGGCAGATATCAACTCCCTTTCTTGCAAGCCCGAGATATTTAGAAGGATATGCAGGACTGAAATATGAAGATACTTCCCTTATAGAACTTACTTTTTCAAGACTGGTCTCCAGTTTCAGGGGCAGTTCATACATGCGGTTAAGGTCAGGTTCTATCAGTTCACATTCACCAAGCTCATCTACCCGGTCCTGCAGGTAGGAGGGTATGGCACTGAAATTATGGGCTTCCCAGTATTCAATGTTATCAGAATAAACCTTCAGGGTGTCAACCAGAGGAACTATTTTCCTGACAATGACCTCGCCGAAGTGTGACAGCTTATACAGATCATTCTCATAGACGACTAGTCCCTGATCTATCAATATTTTGATCTGTGTCATCATTGCACTTGTTGTCACATTAAGCGTGTTTTTGATCTCTTCCATGCACATAGGCCTTTCTATCAGCAAGAGAAGCAGGTCCATTCTTTTGTCTGATAGAAAAATCGTTCCCAGAAGAGCAAGCTTTATACTATCACCTCAAGCACACCTAGCAAAGAATAACCCATCCTTTAGGCAATGGGTTCTCTGATCACTTAGCCGAACACTAAATCTGTTCCATTCCACCCCATTTCGGGATCTTCACATGGACCGTACTTCCCTGCCCGATCTCACTTTCAACCCAGATGTTTCCATGGTGCGCGACCACAGTATCCTTACATATGTAGAGACTTGATTCAAGGCCCTGGTACATCCTTGTGATCGAATCCTCCACCTGGTACATCTTATTGAACAGATGAGGGATGAGATCCTTCTCGATACCTTCTCCGGTATCCGTTATGGTCACATGCAGGTAACCATCATCTGCCGAGATCCCGACACCTATACTATTACCTTTGGGAGTTATATTGATAGCATTGTGGATGAGATAAACGAACATCTCGGTAAGCTTTGCCTTGTCACCCCTTGCCAGAGGAAGCCCTGAAGGTATTGATTTCTCCAGTGAAAGCTCCTTTTCATCTATCTGCAGGATCATGTTAAGCAGTGCATCGGACAGGACACTGCCAAGGTTAACTGGTAAAAAACTGTATTCAATCTTACCTGATTGCTGCAGATTGCTGTACAGGACCGTGTCTATAAGACGCTTCAGTCTTTCCGAGTTTCTCAGTAATGTGGAGATCGCCTCTTTTTGTGAATCATCCAGCAGGTTCAATGTCTCATCATCGAACACATCGTAACCGTGCAACGGGTCATGACCTTTCTTTATGCTCTCTGCAAGGAACTCTGCTTTGATCAGATTGACGGACCGGAGTTCCGTGTTTGCCTTGGACAGTTCTTCGGAATATTTGCTAAGGGCACCGATCAGTTGTTTTGACTGGATCAGCTTCCACATACCCTGCATAAGAAGCGTTAACTGGCGGACATCGGACTCGTCATAATCCTCGTCCTTATTACCGACACCTGCCACTGCAACAATGTGATCGCCGTCGAATATAGGAACATTCATATGCCTTACAAGCTCGACGTGACCTTTTGGATATCCCTTCTTCAGCTCACTGGGAGCAGAGTAGTCATTTGTGATGATAGCCTTCCTTTGCCTTACGGCTTCACCCCATAAGCCGGTGGTCTTAATAGGATAAATGAAATGCTTGTCACTGATCCCGCACTCAGCCATTGCCGAGTTTGACCAGGAATGCATTATGAGGGCAGTCTCATCAGCGTTCATGAATGCAAGATACCCAAGTTTGCTTTCTGTAAGGCGGACAGCTTCTTCTTTTGCAAATTCGGCGATCTCATCCAGGGAAGCAGCTGTCATCTCATTGAGCTTGATCAGTGCCTCAAGACGGGCTTCGTTCAGCCGTTTTGCCTTCTCAGCCTTCTTACGTTCTGTGATATCACGTGCAACAGAAAGAATGGTCTTCTTACCATTGTACTCGATCATGCGTGCATTTATCTCCAGGGGTATGACAGAGCCATCTTTCCTTATAGCTGCAGCTTCATACATGGCCTTGCGTTCTCTCTCAATGACCTTGATCAGTTCTGAGGCACGCTGTACGTACCAGGAAGGCACGATATCCATAGGAGAACTTCTTAAGATATAATCCTTTGAGTAGCCAAGACTGTCAACAACCACCTGGTTCACATCTATAAGGTTTCCGTTGAGTTCACTGACATAGATCTGGTCATTGATATTGTTGAAAATTGTCTTGAACTTGTGCTCGGACTCCCTGAATGTCTCATTCACAATCCTGTGCTCTATCTCTATGGCTGCCAGGTCCGCGTTTGCCTTAAGGTATTTGAAGCATGCTTTTTTCGGTTCGTAGGGAACATCGAAATACATGATAAAAACACCAAGTATTTCACCAGCGGAGGACACTATTGGCTCGGCCCAGCTGGCCCTTATACCAGCCTTCTCCGCAACTTCCCTGTGCCTTGACCAGTACGGATGCTCTTCTATATTGTCAACGATGACCCTTTCACCCATGTAGAGCGCAGTGCCGCAGGAGCATACCCCATAACCTATCTCAAGGCCTTCCATGGCTTCCTTGAAGAACAAAGGAAGATTCGGTGCGATCACACGGCATATGTACTGCTTTTTCTTGTCCAGCAGCATAACTGCACATGTAAGGCCGGAACGAACCTTCTCTGCATTGGTGACCAGCATTCCGAGAACATCCTCAAGGGACAGCTCTGTGAGAGGCTTCCCATTGGTTGCGTTCTTCTGGTGTTTGATCATTTCATGATGCTTACGTTCAGTGATATCCAGAATGGTGCCTTCAATATGCACATTTTCAGGGTCATATGTTCTTATGTGAACCCTGTCCTCTACATAGCGTGTCTCACCGAACCTGGTAATTATCCTGTATTCCTGGACAAAGTCGGAAAGCTGCTTGTTCAGGTACTTGAAAGCTTTAAGAACGACTTTGCGGTCATCCGGGTGGATAAGATCAGCGTATTTAAGTTCCCCTGAATAGAAATCTTCAGGTATATAGCCGAACTGTCTTATATTGTTGGATACGAACCTGACAGGAAAATCCTTTTCGACCTTCCTTGAGATCACAATGATAGGACTGCTATTGATGATGGAGTCCATGCTGATTTTTTGATTTAATTGTCCAACCATATTTTTTGACCGAGGAAAGTATAGGCATTTATAGATATATATTTGCCCCTTGTTTATATTCAGTTCAGCCGTTCCAACCTTGGCCTATTTGGGTCCAAAGAGTTGTAAAGAGGATCAGAGTACAGACAGATCCTCACTGGACACAGGTCTTATCTCTCTGTAACGGATCGCCTTGGCCGGGCATATCCTTATGCATCTTTTACAGCTCATACCCAGACAGAGATGAGCCGTATATCCTGCGAACAGACTTCCGTTCTTATTGATTATTTTGATGGCTTTTTCAGGGCACTCTCTCTCGCATATCCCGCACCCCATGCATCCGGAAGACTCTTCCTCTATGATGGTGCTCATGTTCTGCATGATCTCGATACCGGTGGACTCTGAACTTGAGATGTCCTTTCTGACCCTTTTCTGGAAGAATGGTGTAAGCTCCAGTAGGGGCATCCGGGGCATATCATAGGATTCAAGGATGGTATTATATACGTCTTCCGGCATGCCCTCGGTCCAGTATGCAAGCTCGCAGGCATAGATATTCTTGAAGGTTTCATTGGAAGCCAGCATTATATGGTCTGCTTTTATCCTGTCAGCAAGTTCCTGTATCTCCTGCAGATCATAGTTCCCGAGCACAACATCCTTTGCCAGCTCCAGAGATGTGTTTCCGAACTGGACTATCTTTTTTGCGAACCTGGGTGCAAGGCCTATCCTCCTTGCCTTGTCCGCATCTACATAAGTTCCCGAGGCACCTGACATGTACATATACTCAAGGTCCTCGAACCCGAGCCCCGATTCAACAAGAAGCGTCATGTGAGCAGCCCGGATGGCCCCGATAGCCTTTCCAGCCTCCTCGATATCCTTATCGCTGATCTCAACCCCTTCACCCAGGATAAGCTTTCCGTTGGGGAGGTGAGGCAGTGTCCTGATAAGACCCATGCTCATTGCAAGCGAGATGGCTGAGATGACGCCTGTGCCTGTGATACCCTCGGGAGAGATCTCACCCTTCTCAAAGATGATACCGGTAAGAGGATCGATCAGATGGCTTTTCCTGCCATCCATGCGTTCATCCAGGACGGTGAGCCTCCACATACCCTTCTCTTCATTCACATCGGATATCGCACCAGGGCTTGCAAGCATGCCGCATTTTATACCCTGTCCCTCGATAGCCGGACCTGCCGCGGCACTGCATGTGATTATGCGACCATTCACCTTGAGTGCCATCTCGGCATTAGTCCCATAATCAGTTACAAGGGATATTCCATCCTGTTCCACGAAATCCGTCTTGACCATCATGGCAAGGGCATCCGCCCCTATCTCATGTTCTATGGATGGCAGTACAATCAGATCACAATTGTCCAGCCCGGAGGATTTCCCGAAGATCCCGGTAGCATCGTAAACTTTCAGGCCTCTCTTCACTTCGCCAATACCAAGCCTTTGCTGCATGTTCTTACCGGCATATGCAAGGTCCCTTATCTCGATATTCTGGAACAGGGAAAGCTGGATAGGATTACCGCACACCGCAATTCTCCTGACATCCTCGGGAGGGACAGGAAGCATATCGAACATCTGCTGGAGTGTATGGATAATGATCTTATTTGCAATGTCCCCACCCACCTGGATGGCAAAACCAAGGTGATCGATGACATTCCCACCGGGGAGAGGATGCTTCATCGTCATTATGGTCTTAATGACACTCCTTGATTCAAGGTCTATGAGCTGCAAACGAAAACCACTTGTGCCAAGATCTATTGCAATACCATACATAAGATGTCCTCCGTATTGATTGATGGAATTTTCGTGATATTTATCTGATGGATGGTCTGAAGGACAGGATGTCTATCAGACGATGCGGTGATGCAAGAAAGTATCTACTGCTAAGGTATAAATAATAACTTCAAGTAATAAGATTGAACCTATGATATTATCAACAGCAATAGGAAAAATAACGTGGTTGATTTTAACGCCGTTAACTTCAGATTAAAACGTTTGATAAAATCAATAGCTTTGATTTTATCGAAGGAAGAGATGTAAAGACAATCGAGTTTACATGCCCATATATTACATAAGTACGGGCAACTAAATAATGCATAATAATCGAAGAACCCTATCACATAAAAAGGTATTCAATATTGTCAGGTGCATTATTGTTTTGCAAGGCCCTATAGGTTGTGGAGAACGGGCCTTGCAAATGGAAGTAGTGCACTGCATGCTATCAGCATGCAGTTGCGCAGAATGTTAGGGAAGTGTAATTCACTGTATAATGGAGGTAGTCTGGATTGACCCAATCGTAGTGAATGTTTTTCTGCATCTACTTCACCCTTATACGGGCAATCATGCTATTGCTACATAGATATAAATAATAACTTATGGTAATTTATCAACTGTATAGGTATTATCGAACCGGTGTCATCCTTGCCAAGTATAGATTGTACACATGATGTATGCATTATTCAGCAGAGACGGGAAAACATTGGTAGAAGGGAGATAGACCCCTTTGATAAAATCAACAGTATTAATCTGGAAAAAGGTACTGTAATAATATAATTGAGTATGTAGATCCAGTCTTAGGAAAGTCTATTTGACCTTATCAGCCATCTGTTTGTATTCTTCAAAGAGGTCCCTGCCCCATACGCGGGCACTCTCATCGAAACAGAGCAGCTTTTTGTGGTCAAATATCCTCTGGGTATTGAAAAAAGAAAGCAGCATCATGTTATCAGTGACTGAGAGGGCACCCAGCCTGATTGCATCATCCTTGCAGACATAGAGGTTTGAGTTCCTGGAACTCATCATAGCATCGTACTGATCCGTGTATTCTTCTTTCAGCCTTGTATAGACAGAGTTGGTCAGTATCAGGTCAAAGTCAGTTTCCTTCCTTGCAAGCTCAGAATAATTATAAGGACATGTCGGGCAAAAATAAGAATAAAATGTAGACACTTTCTTTGACTGCTTAAGGCTCAGACACAGTTCCTTGGGTGGTTCGAACAGGTGGTTAAGGTCAGACTCATGAACTATCACTTTCCCAAGTTCCCCTATCCTGTCGAGAAGATGCTCAGGAATGGCGCTCATATCCCTGCTTTCCCAGTACTCCTTGTTCTCCTCGAGCACATTGAGAGCTTCTATGAGAGGCTTTGTTTTCTTAAGGATGATCCTGCCAATATAAGTAAGCCTGTACTCATCAGACCTCTGCTCGATGAGTCCCTGTTCAAGCAATATCTTCACCTGGGCCATGATAGCACTGGTGGTGCCTGTCAGGGAATCCTTTATCTCGTCAATGGTAGCCGGCTTGTCCATTAACATAAGAAGGGTATTTTTCCGCTTTTCCGATAGGAACACCGTACTGATCAGTTCAGCTTTCATTCATATCCTCTTATGTCCTTATGGTTTACTTCCTTAATAAAATTCCGCAATTATATCTCTCGTTCATCACACTTCTTTTGCAGCATGTTGCTACGTACTCATTATGTAACATTGTGTCTTAAGCATTATCAAGACATAAATACCTGACCCAATGGCTTATATTTTGATGCCAGCCTATGTTAGATATCAATGACATTTCATTCAATGATACCGATCCGACAGGAGTCCAATAGCAGATCACTATTACTAAATTGTGTATCAAGTTAAAAAGAGCTTTCCCTAGTTCATAAGTTCTCATATATTGTAAAAATTATGTATAAATCGAACAGAGATACTTATTAATATAAGTCCAGCTCTTTTCTCCGTCACATAACTCTTCTACATGATTATGTTTTTTAAAATGTATCATGATAACGTTTGACTACAGATTCAATGTAGTTTGATGTTGTCCTCGATGAGGTTTTAGACATTGTGCCCTTAAGAGGGAACTCTGTATGACAGTGAGTACAGCGTGCAAGCTCGCAACCTCTCATTAACTTAGGACAGTCGTTACAGTATTTTGCTCTTGAATAGAACAGATTGAACGATGTGCCACACTCTGGACAGAGAAGCATCCTGTTGGCATCATAGAACTGTTTATTGACTCCTCTCCTCTGCAGTTCGAATGAATACCTGTCATCACGGGTTAAATCGTCAGCATATCTGTTTTCTCTTCCAGGCAATTTATCTACACCTCATAAGATGGCTGTTTTTACAATTATTTGCAGAATATATATAACAACTTACCAGCAGCAATCAACACCAGAGCAATTATCAATGGTATGTTCTCCGTTCAAGCCATGGATTTTACAGAAAGGATATATTTATGTACCATACTATTCTGGTCCGGAATAACTAGAAAGAGTCATACGGAATTAATACATAAGGGAGATTTGGAATGGAAAAAGCCACATTTGCAGCAGGCTGCTTCTGGGGAATTGAAGATGTTTTCAGAAAGATTCCCGGTGTTCTTGTTACCCGCACAGGATACACAGGAGGGGAAAAGAATAATCCTGGCTACATAGAAGTGTTAAGTGGGAAAACAGGCCACGCTGAGGCAGTGGAGATCACATTCGATCCTTCAGTAGTAAGTTATAATGAACTGCTTGAAGTGTTCTGGAGTATCCATGACCCTACACTTACAGGTAGGGAGCTCATTGCAAAAATGTGGAACATACATGATCCCTCCTCGCTGGAAAACATTCCGGGGTATGCAGGCAGTCATTACAGGTCATCGATATTCTATCACAATGAACAGCAGAGATTGAAGGCCATGCAGTCAATGGCAACAATTCAAAGGTCTTTGCACCCGGAAAGCGAGATAATGACGCAGATAGTCCCGGCAAGTGAGTTCTACCAGGCTGAAGATGAACATCAGCAGTATTTTTCAAAGAAAGGGAACACATGCCAGGGTGACTCCTGCAGGGTAAACGGTCCGGCCTGAGGGAATGCCTGGTAAAATGATATATCCATTGCCAACAAAGTGATACCATATGGCTTTTGAAAAACTCTTCGAGCCTGACACAATAGGTAACTGCAGGCTAGTCAACAGGATAATCATGGCTCCCATGGGCAATATCAACATGGCAGATCCTGCCGGCCGGCCTTCTGATAAGATGATAGAGTATTTCATTGAGAGGGCGAAGGGAGGAGCAGGGCTTCTTATAACCGGGCTTGTGCCGGTCTCTTTCGGAATAGATCCCACGGTCTCTGAAGATAATGACACCTCATACTTTCCCCGGATAGACGGCACGTCACGGACCCGGCTTTCAGGATGGAGGGACCTCACTGCAGGAGTAAGGCCTTACGGGGCGAAGATATTCATCCAGCTGACCGCAGGACTCGGGAGGGTAGGCTCCCCTGAGGCAGCGCTTAAAGGGAAGATACTGAGGTCATCCTCGTGGAACAGGAACTTCTACGTTCCCCAGATACCACATGTCCCTTTTTCCGACAGGAGCATAAGGAAGATAGTCAGCAGTTTCGGGCAGTGCGCCGCCAATGCAAAGTCTGCCGGCTTTGACGGGGTGCATATACACGGCCATGAAGGCTACCTGATGGACCAGCTGACATCAGACCCCTGGAACCGGAGAAGATTTGGGAGGTACAGGGATAAGACAAGATTTGCCCTTGACGTGATAGGGGAGATCAGGAAGCGTTGTGGAGAGGATTTTCCTATCATTTACAGGATAGATCTCACCCAGGCATTGCAGGAAACATACGGGGATGAGATATTCAGGAAGCACTTCCGCGGCAGGGAAAGAAGTATCGAGGAGGGGCTAGAGTTCTGCAGGCTGCTGCATGAGGCCGGTGTCGATGCTTTTGATGTGGATAAGGGCTGTTATGAGAACTGGTTCTGGCCCCATCCGCCAGCATATTTCGATGACGCTGTATATGTCAGGGAAATGGCCGGCCGCCTGAAGGAGTTCTTCCGCAAAGGGAACATCGGCGCAAAAGTGATAGCTGTCGGCAAGATGGGCAAACCGGAATGCGCTGAGATGGTGCTTGAGAACGAATGGGCCGACTTTGTGATGCTGGGAAGGCCCCTGCTGGCAGACCCCCGCTGGCCCGAGAAGGTCAGGCAGGGCAGGGTAAAAGAGATCATCCATTGCATAGGGGACCAGGAAGGGTGCATCGAGTCCTTCAAGAAAGGAGGGCATCCCTGCTGTTCGGTAAATCCCTATACGGGTTTTGAGGAAAAGAAGAAGCTTGTCAGGGCTGAGAGGATCAAGAAAGTTGCAGTCATTGGAGCCGGGCCCGCAGGTTGTGAAGCTGCGATGACAACCCACAGGAGAGGGCATGAGGTCACCGTCTTCGAAAAGAAGGACAGCATCGGCGGACAATTGCGCACGGCTGGCAGGATGGTGATCAAGCACGATATCAGGAGATATCTTGAGAATCTTGAGCACCAGCTTGGCCTGCTGCAGGAGGAAGGGCTGAAAGTCCTGCTTAATACAGAGGCAGAGGCTGAGAAACTCAAAGACATATTCGATGTGATAATATGCTGCAATGGCCCCAGGACAGTGATCCCTGCCATCGAAGGACTGGAAAATGTCAGGCACATGGAAGCCAGAGAGCTGCTTGATAATGGCATGGAGCTGCCTGCAGATGTCAGTAAGGTCCTTGTTGTGGGCGGCGGGATAATAGGCTGTGAGCTTGGCTATTCCCTGGCTTATGAAAAGAGTGCCGACGTTACAATCGTTGGGAAGAACGATGCCCTTATGCCGGATACTGTAATGGCCAACAGGGGACAGATGCTCTGGATGATGCTGGGAGGAGGCTCGCCTTCAGGGAAGAAGGAAGATGCCCTGAAGGAGCCCTTAAAGGTATACAATGCCTCCACGGTCATCAGGTTCAGGGAAGGCAGGGCGCATGTACTGGCAAACCGCGGCAGGAGCGAACCTTACACTCCATGGAGGGCTCTGATGCCTGAGAATGTTAGAAACCCATTCAACAGGAAGCTTGGTCCGGAAAATACGGAAGAGATCCTATTGGATACAGACCTGGTAATACTTGCTGCCGGAGTCCAGGCAGATGACGCACTTTACTTTGAACTGCTTGAAACGAAGGCAGCTCCTGAAATATACTCCGCAGGTGACTCGAAAGAGCCTGGAAGGGTGTGGGAAGCAATCACAGGAGCCAACGAAATAGCCAGAAATATTTGAGATTCCGGTGCTTAGAGATCACGGGCGATACGCAGGCCTATCCTTCTGCTCCGCCGGCCATCGGGTGAATAGAAATAGCGGCTCGCAGAACGGCAGCCTACTGCGGAAGTTATCCAGCTGCCACCACGCAGGACATACAGGACCTTGGCATTTGCAGCAGTTTGTTCCCAGGCACTGCCGTCATCAGGGGCGCCTTCATAGCTCTCATGATACCTGTCCTGCACCCACTCCCACAGGTTGCCATGCATATCATGCAGGCCCCAGGGATTTGGTTTTTTCTGGCCTACCGGATACGCACCTACGTTCTCACCTTCACCATACCAGCCATACTCAGGAAGTTCTTCATCGTCATCCCCGAACGAGTACCTGCTGTTTGTTCCTGCCCTGCATGCATACTCCCACTCTGCCTCTGTGGGCAGGCGGTACTTATCAGTAGATTCCTTTTCATTGAGCCTTCGGATAAACTCCCGTGCCTCATTCCAGGATATCTTGTCAACAGGCCTGTCATCCCCGGATATTCTGGAAGGATTGATGCCCATGATGTCGGTCCATTGTTTTTGCGTCACTTCATATCTCCCCAGCAAAAAGGCTCTCCTTATGCTTACCTTATGCAGTGGTCGCTCATTCCTGTACCAGTTTTTTTCATCAGACACCGAACCCATATTGAACTCACCTGAGAGTATCGATACGAACTCCATGCCTATGGAATTGATATAAGTTTCCGGATAAGCCGCCAGCTGCTGTTCAGACATCCAGTGAACTCCTTTTTATGTTAATACTACATCTAATCCTGTAAAAGCGAGTTCGAATCTCATTCCAGTTATATTCACGCTTTTGATATAATCAACAGCCTTGTTTTTAGTCCAGCCTGGATTTTCTGATATGCCATAGTTCCAGAATATGCTTCCTGCAAAATCCATAATTTCAATGGGGAATTGGCTATTGATAATAATAATACCATTGGCTAATTACCATGAGTTATTATATATACGTATACCAGAATACCATGTTTTGTCGATAAGTGGTTTGCAATCTTATTGACCTAAGTCAAATGTGATTGTCAGATCATGGTCAAAAGCGGAAAAAGTGGAGAACCAACATGCTCCGCATTAAAGACCACTATTAGAAAAAATGGAGGCATTCTATATGGAAGAAAGTGAAATAATCAACGGATTAACGAATGCGGTAGTCAATGGGAAAAAGGATCAGGCTGTTGAACTGGCAAACCAGGCACTTGCGGCCGGCATCGAGCCTTACATGGCGGTCATCGAGGGCCTTGCAAAGGGCATGGAGATCATGGGCGAGAAATACGAAAAAAAGCAGGCGTTTATGCCCCACCTCCTGATGGCCTCCAATGCAATGTATGGCGGAATGGATGTACTTACCCCTCACATGAAAACTGAGGGCGGCTCAAAGAGAGCAGTCCTTGTCATAGGCTCTGCAGAAGGAGATGTCCACGACATTGGTAAGAATCTTGTCAAGACCATGATGAGCGCAATGGGCTTTGAGGCCATAGATCTTGGCAAGGACGTACCAATAGGCAAGTTCACTGAGGCTGCGATTGAACACAAGGCAGATGTCATATCTGTAAGCACACTCATGACCTCCACAATGGACAACATGGAGAAGATCGTAAAGAGCTTCACAGAGAAGGGTATCAGAGACAAGGTCAAGATCATTGTCGGTGGAGCCCCCATCACACCGGACTATGCAGCAGAGATCGGAGCAGACACTTCCAAGCCGGATGCAATGGAAGCTGCAAAGTGGGCCAAAGAGATTGTAAAGGAACTGCCTGAGAACAGGTGGAACTAAGGCACAGAACAGGAGTTACAGATGTGTTTATCACATCTGGGTTCCTGGTTTTTCTACATCGACCAAGCATAGAACATCTTCCCGCAGGGATTACAGGCAGTTTGCAGAAAACGATGTCTGATTCCTGCGGAATACCAAAAAAACGTCTATAATCAATATACGCCTACGTTAAGTCAGGATTCACTATAACAATAATCAAATTATCACAGGAGTTCACTTAAATGGTTACATACACCCCAAAGGAGAGACTGGCACGTGCACTTACAGGAAAGGACGTGGATAGGATGCCTGCAGTCTCTTTCACACAGACTGCAACCGTAGAGCAGATGGAAGCATGCGGCGCTTCCTGGCCTGAAGCTAATGAAGATGCCCAGAAGATGGCAACACTTGCCGAGGCAGGACATAAGCAAGTTGGCTTTGAGGCAGTGCGTGTGCCCTTTGACATCACTGCCGAGGCAGAGTTCTTTGGATGCCAGATCAAGCCCGGTACAAAAGAGCAGCAGCCATCCGTTGTCGGTCATGTGGTAAAGGATATGAGCGATATCGAGAAACTCAGGGAATATGACCTGAACCAGGGCAGGGTCAGTGTTGTCTGTGATGCTATCAGGATCCTCGCAGATAAGTATGGCAAGGAGCTCCCCATCATGGGCAGCATGCTGGGTCCCTTCTCCCTTGCCCAGCACATGAACGGCGATGACTGGTTCATGGCTATCATGACCGACGAGGCATTTGGAATGGCCCTCATGGACCTCACAACAGAGTTCAACATAGCCTATGCAAAGAAGATGGCTGAGAACGGTGCCGATACAATGGTCATCATTGACCCCACAGCCAGCGCACAACTCATAGGAGATGAATTCTACGAGAAATTCGTGGTCCCGGCACACAAGAAGATAGCCGATGCAATGCGCGAGCTTGGTGTGACGACCGTACTCCACATCTGCGGTGACACAACAAGCGGCCTTGAGCTTATGGAATCCAGTGGTGTCGATGCAATCAGTGTTGACCAGAATGTGGACGTTGCAACCGCTGTGGGCAAGGTGGACAAAGCCGTTATCGTAGGCAACCTGGACCCTGTAAACGTGCTCTGGAACAAGGATCCCGAGCTTGTAAAGGCTGCATCACAGAAAGTACTGGACGCAGGCGTGGGAGTGCTGGCACCCGGATGCGGTATCGTCAGCAAGACACCTACAAAGAACCTGCAGGCAATGGTCGAGATGGCAAAGAGCCATAAATATTAAGATCAAAGGTAATGTTCCGGGCCAATCAATTCTTTCATGTTCTTGGTCACCAGCTGCCCGGAGCATTATTTTTGCATTCTGGGGGAGATTGGACTTGTAGCTAAAAGATGCACTTCACCTGGGTCTTCGCCAGACTATCTACCTCCATCCATCCCTGGCCAGTGGTTTTTACTGGCCTTTTTTCCTAAAAGTTGAGCCCTTGAAAACATGCAAAAAGAACGGTTCCGACCATGAATACCCATCAAAATAAAATTGCGCCCCAAAAGTAGTGATCCGAATGTCATCAAAATTGATAAGGTCCCTCCCATGGGAGAATAAAACTGCCGATCCGGATATATTCTCGTTCCATTACCTGAGCAACACTATAGAAAAGAAAAGCCGGATACTGCTCAACAATGTATGGTATTTTGCCATATT
Organism: Methanolobus sp.; assembly: GCA_030154025.1. GTDB lineage: Archaea > Halobacteriota > Methanosarcinia > Methanosarcinales > Methanosarcinaceae > Methanolobus. The sequence goes on along the minus strand of JASKKT010000022.1, from coordinate 9,840 downwards.
TATGCTCACCGTGATACTAGGAATCCTGGTGTTCTACAGGTACACGCAGAATGAGATACTGCCAGCCATCGTGCTTGGAAGCCTATGGCTGCTCTTCTGGAACTCCAGTATGCTGAAGGGCAGGATGCTCCTTGTGATAGCTTCCGTTTTCGGATACGTGCACGAACTGCTGGGTGTCCAGCACGGTTATTTCACATATCTGGGAGGCGCTATCGGAGGTGCCCCCATATGGCTCATCCCGGGGTATGGTGCGATATTCTGGTCATCCTATAATCTATGGAAGATATTCCAGGATAAGTACTCACAGAAGCAATGGTTCAACAGGGTGAACTACTTCATTGCTGCAAGTGTAGCCTTAATGCTTGCAGTTGACTACATCGTGTTCGACCTGTCCCTCCAGCCCGCCGGAATACTGCTGAAGTTCTCCCTTGCACTCATGCTCTTTGGCAACCTTGATGGCCTGAGGCTCGCGTATTTTGCGGGTTTCTTCACCGTACTTACCGAATTCACAGGAGAAATGCTGGGAACATGGAGTCATCCGGATTTCTCACTCTTCTCCCTGATGGCCGGATATGTGTTCCTCCTCTGGATATGCATCACGCTGAGCGATGTGATAAAGAACAGGAAGAAATGGGGCAGGACCGAAGGTTTTGCAGCCTTTGCCCTTACATCGTTCTATATTCTGCTGCTGCTTGGGGTCGTAGCAGTCTGAGCAGGGATATGTAGTTAAACACATATGAAGATGAAATGTCATGCATGAAGAGATCAAACGAGTGTTCAGCCTGCAGCAGGCTAAATGGCCTCAACTGGCTCGCCTGGGAGCATCTGAAAGGATAGAGAGGCTGATACGAGTTGACAGGTATCTCCGGGACGAGAGAAACCTGACCGAGCTATACCAGGCAATGTACAAAGACCTGCATAAGCCCGAAGTTGAAGTGATAGCCACCGAAGTTGGCGTCGTGCAGGCCCAGATATCCCATGTGAAAAAGAACCTGGCAAATTGGATGAAGCCAAGGAAGGTCCCCACTCCTTTACCACTTATCGGGACCAGTTCCCGCGTCATGTATGAACCCCGGGGAGTTGTGCTCATTATGTCTCCCTGGAACTTCCCGCTTAACCTCTCCCTTGTGCCGCTGGTGTATGCCATCGCCGCCGGTAACGCAGTCATGCTCAAACCGAGCGAGATATCGGCACATACTTCGGCGTTCATCAGGCGCATGATGGAAGAGCTGTTCCATGAGAGCGAAGTTGCAGTCTTTGAAGGCGATGCAACTGTAGCCAGCTCACTGCTTGAGCAGCCCTTCAACCACATTTTCTTCACCGGCAGTCCCAAAGTCGGTAAAATAGTAATGACAGCTGCTGCCAGGCACCTGTCCGGTGTGACCCTGGAGCTGGGAGGTAAATCGCCTGCCATAATAGATGAAACAGCCGACATCAGCCGGATAGCACGGAGGGCTGCCTGGGCCAAGTCTGTCAACAACGGTCAGACCTGCATTACCCCTGATTACCTGCTCATTCATGACTCAATACGCGAGCCCTTCGTCCGCGAGTTCGGCGCCGCGGTGCAGCAGCTCTATGACCCGGAAGGCTGCGGCATCAGGCACTCTTCGGACTACTGTCGCATTGTCAGCGATACTCACTTCAAGCGCCTGAGATCCCTCTACGAGGATGCCCTTTCCAGGGGTGCAAATGTGCTCCTGGGTGGTGAGTTTGACGGATCGGACCGCTTTATCTCACCTACCCTGCTTGGCGGGATCACCTGGGACATGGATATCATGAACGAGGAAATATTCGGCCCCCTGCTGCCGGTGATAACCTACACGGACAGGACGGAGGCAAGGGACATGATACGCCGCCTTCCAAGCCCCCTGACAATGTATATTGCCAGCCGGGACCAGGGTAACATCGACTTTTTCATGAACAGCATGTCCGCAGGAGGCACCGTCATCAATGACTACATGCTTGGCTACAGCAATCCGGCCCTGCCCTTTGGGGGTATCAACAACAGTGGTATCGGGAGGTCGCTGGGCTTGCATTGCTTTGCAGGTTTCTCCAACGAGCGTAGCGTGATACACCGCAGGTGGGGGTCACTGAGCATGATACACCCGCCATATAATGAACGGGTACTGAAGCTTATCAAAACCATGTACAGATGGATGTAACAAAAGAAAGTGAGAGGAACATGAAGAGCGGCAGAAAGACAGTACTGATAACCGGTGGTTCCGGCGGGATCGGAATGGAGCTTGGCAAGCTTTTCGCAGCAGCTGATTATCAATTAGTGGTTGTGTCCATGCCTGGCGAGAATCTCGAGCCTGTAAGGGATGTGCTGCAGTCTGTCAATCCTTTCATAAACATATTTTTACTGGAGAAGGACCTGTCCAGGCCCGGAGCGGCAACCGAGGTCCACGATTTCACCCGCAGCCATGACATTACAGTAGACGTCCTGGTCAACTGTGCCGGGTTTGGCACTTACGGGCACGTAAATGAGATCGATATCGAAAAGGAGCTGTCGATGTTGCAGCTGCACGTGGGCACGCTCTATCATCTTACAAGGCTCTACCTGCGGGAGATGATCGAAAGGGATGAAGGACAGGTCATCAACATGTCCTCCATCTCAGCCTTCCAGCCAAATCCGCACTTTGCCACATATGGGGCCAGCAAGAGCTTCGTGCTGAACTTCAGCCGGGCCCTCAATTACGAGCTACGGGAGCGCGGGTCGAAAGTGAGAGTTATGGCTGTTTGCCCTACTGCGGTAAAAGGTACAGGCTTCCAGGCTGCCGCCAGGATGGAACGTGCCAGAGCATTCAACTCCTGGATGGCCACTACCCCTGCAGTCGTGGCCCATGATACCTTCAGGGCCATGCAGCGTGGTAAGGATGTGGTCATCCCCGGAAAGGGGCTCGGCCTGGGGCAGGCTCTGGTGAGCCTCCTTCCGGCAAGCTGGCAGATGAGAATAGCAAGGTCCCAGCTCAGGGAGATGGCGCAGCAATGAAAATATGCTAATTTGACTCGATTCGGAAAGGAGAGATAAGATGATAAGCATTGAATCTTTGTGTACTGAGAAAGCCAACTGTATGCTTTGTGGAAGCAGGATCATCCACTCGTGCCAGACAAGTACTGCAAAATGCTATTATTGTGGTACTGAGGAGGAAACCTATATCCTTTGTAAAGATGGGCATTACGTCTGTAACACTTGTCATTCCCAGGACGCTCTTAAAGTTGTTGAGAGTATCTGCCTTAGCACTGACCTGCCGAATCCTGTTACCATTGCCGAGAGGATCATGGAGCATCCGAGTGTGCACATGCACGGCCCCGAACACCATGCACTGGTGCCTGCAGCTCTTATAGCTGCTTATCAGAATTACACAGGAAAGAAGAATGAGACAGATATCATGGAAGCTATCAAAAGAGGAAGCAAAGTACCTGGTGGCTACTGTGGCACCTACGGGGCATGCGGTGCGGGAATTGGGGTCGGCATTGCGGTCAGCATACTGACAGGAGCGACACCATATACGCCTGCTGAACGTTCCCATGCGAACTGGGCAACATCCGGGGTCCTGAGATGCATTGCAGATGCAGGCGGAGCCCGATGCTGCAAAAAAGCAACTCGTATCTCTCTCAGGAAAGGGGTTGCATATCTCTCTGAAATGTTCGGCCTGCTCTGGTATGAGAATCTGGACATGTCAGTAAAGTGCAATTATTACAAGTATAATAAAGAGTGTGATGAAAATTGTGAGTATAAAAATGAGATAATGAAGACAGAGATTCCATTGACCAGGACATGAAGGCAAACTCAGCCCATTAAGCTGGCTATGATCTTTGTCTTGAGAATTGAGAACTCCTGTGTGCTTGTCAGTGATAATGATCTGGGACGCTCAAAGGGCACATCTATCTCTTCAACTATCCTGCCGGGCCTTTTGCTCATGATGCAGATGCGATCCGACATCAACAAAGCCTCCTCCACATCATGTGTGATGAAAACCATCGTGTGCCTGTATTTTCCATGAAGGCTGAGCAAGAGCTGCTGCATACTGTAACGCGTCTGTGCATCCAGTGATGCGAATGGTTCATCCATAAGCAGCACCTTTGGTCGTAGTACAAGTGCACGCGCCAGCGCAGCCCTCTGCTGCATGCCGCCGGATAACTGTGAAGGAAAGTATTCCTCAAAACCGTCAAGGGCTACTGCCTTTATATATACGGAGGCAAGATCTTCAGACTCTTTCCTGTCTTCCTTTTTCAGTTTCAGCCCGTACAGGATGTTGTCTTTCACATCCAGCCAGGGGAAAAGCACAGGAGACTGGAACACAACCGCCCTTTCCGGGGAAGGTCCCTTCACAGGCTCACCGCAACATGCAACATCGCCGCAGTCTGCGGTCTCGAATCCTGCAAGGATGTTCAGAAGAGTGGATTTACCACAGCCGCTCGGGCCCAGTATGCTCACAAACTCGCTCTCCCTGATATGAAACCGGATGTCATCAAGAACTTTAAGAAAGTTCTTCTCTCCCGGGCGGGAATAACTTTTGCTTATGCTATCTGCCAGAAGTTTTGCATCGTGCATCGATCTCATTGTTTGCTTTCCTCCCTGAACATATCGAGCCTCTTAAAAGAGCCTACAAGCAGCATATCACTGACACGTCCGAGCAGTCCTATGAAGATCATCGGGACCAGTATCATCTCAACATGCCCCAGCATGCGCGCATCCATCATTACCGCACCCAGTCCGTACGTCACGCCGGTAAGCTCTCCCAGCACCAGATAAGCCCATGAGATACCCAGCCCCAACCTGAGACCAGCAACTGTGGAAGGCATGGCTGCAGGTATAATAACAGTTGTGAATAATGTCAGCCTACTCGCACCCAGCATCCTTCCCGCACGGATAAGCAGAGGAGACACTGAAGAAGCCCCCTGGGCCGCATTCACATAGATCGGGAAAAATGCTGCCAAGGCTACCAGGAACAGGGTAGTCGTCTCCCCTACACCGAACCAGACCATTGCTATGGGGAGCCAGCCGATGCCCGGAATTATGCGGATAAGGTGTACTGTCGGATCAAGAGAGCTCTTTGCAAGGTTAATGCGCCCCGTAAGAAAACCAAGAGGCAGACCAAAAGCAGCAGCCAGGCCAAAACCCAATGCCACCCTCTGTACACTGGCAAGGGCATGAGCAGGCAGCGTACCTCCGTAGGGAGTTAGATTTGCATAGCCTGTGGCAAAATCAACCGCCACGCGAACCAGGTTCACCGGGGATGGTATCAGATATCCCGGCACCTTTCCTTCAAGCGTCACAAGATACCATGTAATAAATATAAGCGCAGGAAGAATGAATCCGATGATATCCGTGTTCCAGTTGCGTTCACTCATACCTTGTCATTTTCCATATCCCTGCGTGCCTGTTCTACAAAGCTGAGGTCAAAGAGGACATCCATGTCCGGCACTTCGTTGATCATGCCCAGATCCTTCATCCTGATGGCAAGCTGTTCTGCCTGTTTTACATAGGCTTCATCCATATACCATGAAAGTTCCATGTTCTCCCGGGCAACTTCCAGTACCTGGGGGTCGGTGCCAAAACCTGAGGACATATCGATCCATTCTTCGGGATTATCCTTAAGGTGCTCGGTGGCTCTCGCATGGGCAGTCACAAGCTGCTGGATCTTTTCCCTGTCATTCTCTATCTGGCTTCTGGTTGTGAGCATACCTGCGTTGATAGTTCCTACGCCATCTCCGTAATAAGGGTAAACAAGCACACGCCCGTATCCGTTCACAACTGCCAGGGACGGGTAAGGTTCCCCACTGCAGAAAGCGGCCACATTGCCCTGTGAGAGTGCCTGTCCCATATCGAAGAAGTCGATACGCTGAAGGATCACATCTTTTTGAGGATCGAGTCCTGCCTGCTTCAGCGTTTCAAGCAGGAGGACATGATGCATGGTACCAGGCACGTAAGCTATTCTTTTGCCTCTGAGATCTGCAGGCGTGTTGATATCTGAATCATTCCTCACCACTATCGCAGAACATTTGTTGGCAAGCCCGCTGACTACAACCACAGGCTCACCTTTGGAAGCGGCTGTGATCGCAAGAGCGATGGTCGTGCCTGTCATATCCAGGCTTCCTGCAAGCAAGGCAGCCTTCTGGTCACCGGGATTGGTAAAGGGAAGCACCTCTACCGAGTAACTATCATCGATATATTCCTGGTACAGGAAAGGCTGGATGGTCTGCGCGGTCTTCCATGTTCCGACCTTTACTTTTTCAGTATCCTCAGACGCATTTCCGGTGCATCCGGCTCCCATAAGGGATACGAGGAGAAGGGACAGTACAAGTAGCGTAGACATGGCATTCTTCATCAGTTTTCCCTTCCGGAATAAAAACTGTATCCTGCACTCGTGAAATAATCCCTGGCAGTATCCAGGCCAAAGCCATGCCATTCAGTCTTACAATCCTCGCCTTCCCTCGGGATTGCTCCTGTCTCGACAACAACGACATTTGCACCCCATTCCACAGCAAGCCGGGATGGAGGATGTGCACATATGTCTGGTGCATGATAACCGGCAGCCAGACGCGTTACAGCCACTATCTGGGCATGCCTTCGCTCTGATATCTGCGGAAGATCACTTAAGGGAGTACCCGGTAGAGGCACCCTTGCCATCACGCCACAGAGTCTGGCATTGTACTTCATTGCTGTCAGGAAGATGTCGGCTATTTCCTCATTCGTATGCTCTGTGCCAACCGGTTCCACCAGGTATGCAAGGTCCAGCGGAGAACTGTTCACGGATGCAAGGGTTGCTATCCTGTCTTCCGGTTTGAACCTTGTATTGATTCCCTCACGCAGCCTTATAGTATGATAGACCATCTGGGTACCTGCATCGGCCAGCAGGACTGCTTCCTTTTCGTTGAACTCACCGGTATTTACGACAATCTCATATTTTCCGGGGACAGAAGCCCTGATATCCCTGACTACCTGAATCAGCCTGTCAACTCCGTAAAACTGAGTGGTCCTCAGGGTTATCCATCTTGCCCCATGGGAAACGAACCTGCGGACTATCTCTATTATCTCCTGCGAGGTCCTTTCACTTTCTTCCCTTACAAGTCCCCATTTGCGTCCGAATGCGCAAAAATCGCAGTTCATGGCACATTTCCTGTAATCAACACCAACTGAAGCCCAGACACTTCCACTGTTTCCTGTAACCGCAATGGCAACTGTTCTTGCAGCCTCCCCCAGCATTTCAGCATCCTCTGAATCCGGATCGATCTGAAGCAAAGAGATTATAGTATTCCTGTCCAGCGTTTCACCTTTAAGTGCCCTTTCCTTTGCTTCATTGACCAGGTCTGAATTAGACAATTTAACTCACCTTTTTTTAGCACTGCAATCTTCAAAAAAAGCTTGATCTATTTTTTCCTCAGGGCCACCCGATAGAGTTTTCTTGGAAGCTCTCCCTCTTCGAACTCGGTTATATCAACAACATCATAACCCTCAGACAGCAAGTCCACCTTTTCCCTGCTCAGGAAGTGCACGATGAACCCTCCCTGTATCTCCCACATATCCTCTCCCCGGTTGATTCCGGTTCCGTACTGGGGGTCGTTTGTGTGCCTGGTTGTGTAGATGTTCAGCCCCCCGGGCTTAAGGACCCTCCTGATCTCTGTGGAAAGCGAGCGAAGCTCACTGGTTGTCAGCGGCATGCAGTAAAGCATATGGGAAAAACATGCATCGAATGTTTCATCCTCAAAGGGCAGCCTATCCCTTACATCGTGCTGCATGGGGACTACAGAGCCTTCCAGCCCGGATGACCTTGATCTTTCCCTCAGGGATTCAAGCCCTTTTCCGCAGTAGTCAAGGGCAAACACTTCAAAACCGCTCCTTGCAAAGTACAAGGTATCCCTTCCCTGGCCTGCACCAAGCTCAAGGAGTTTCGTTCTGCCTTCTTCCTTAAAAAACCGGGCTGCCCATTGTGCGGGACTGCTTGGCTCCTCGCCGAACATGAACGCATTGCATGAGAATATTTTCTCCCAGTGCTGTTGCTGCTTGTTCAGGGTTCCTGCATGTATATCGGGTTCTTTCTGGCTCATCGGATCACTTCTGCAAAACTACTATCAAAAGGCCATAGGACAAAAAGAAGGACTGGGTCTCCCCTTAACGAAAAGACTCTCAGGAAGGCATCCTCTTGATATCGCCTATACGCTGGTCGAGGCACGCTCCGCAATTGCAGGGCTCATCGATAAGGGTGGTTATGTCCCTGGTCCTGTAACGAATAAGAGGCATGCATCTTCTCCTGAGCGTGGTTACAACAAGCTCCCCTTCCTCGCCGGGAGACAGCTGTTCTCCGGTCTTGGGGTCGATCACCTCCACAAGGAAATCAGGATTGTTAAGATGGAAGCCATCCTGCTCCGCACACTCGATCGCATTGGCAAGTCCCAGTTCTGTCATACCCCACTGCCTGAGAGTCTTGCATCCCCAGACGCTCTCTATTTCCTCCCGCATGGCAGGGGTGAGGGGCTCGGATGAACAGATGATCCTCTTGATTCCCAGCTCACCGGGTTTTATCAGCGTACGGGCAGCTTTTGAGAGCTCATAGAGGAAGGACGAGGTTCCTATGATAAGGGTCGTACCAGCCTCTCTCATCGTTCTGAGCTGCTCGTTCACATCAAGAGAGTCATTGATAACGGAATTATAGCCGGACAGGGCACAGGCTTTGCTGAGGACAAGACCCGGGTCCCATGTGGCCGTTATGGTGGGATACATTATCTGCAATGTATCTTCCCTTGAGTCCATTCCCGCCATCTTCAGGCCCGATATAACTGAGTCCACGATTTCCAGAAGTTCATCCTGGGTGTAGGCCATCCTCTTGAGCATATTCGTGGTACCGGAACTTGTGAATTCCCTTGCTATCTCCTTTCTTGAAACGCATAGGAAATGATACGGGTGCTCAGCCAGTTGCTTCTGCTCGGTCAGTGGCAGCTGTTCCAGGTCTTTATACGTCATGATCCGGGAGGAATCGATACCTGCCTTCTCATACAGCTCCTCATAATAAGGGCTATTTTCCATGACATACCTCACGAGTTCTCTGAACCTGAAGAGCTTGTACTCATTGATGAGTTCCCTGTCAAGCTCCCGCTGGCCGAACAAGTCTTTCAGTTCCTTGCTGCTCTTTATGTCATTCCTGATCTTGGCCAGGCCCCATTGTTCCAGCGGGTTTCCCGTACCACCTTCTATTTTACGGGACTCCAGTCTTCTCTTTGCGATATTCATCCGGACGGCAGTATTTATCTTTGCAGAAAGGCTCATATTACGACTCCTGTTCTCATCATGAGTGTAAATGATTTTAAGCGGCGTTCCTGTAAAGGAACTTGCCATTGCAGTCAGTCATATTGTAATTACAGAAGGGGACAAACCTTCCGTCGCGTGTGACCACATGTATGCAGCAGTTCTCCACCCTTTCCCTCTCGTAGGACCACACATCCTGGAATGCCATTGTTGAGATCGTAAGGTAGCTGTTCATGCTTTTTTCGATGAAGTCTGCCCATCCGCCACCCAGGCGGGAATTCTTCGGAAGGACTTCGGTTATTGGTTTCTCGCAGCATGAACCCTTTACTGTAAGCTGGCTTATCGGCTTCTCGCAGCAGGAACTCTTGATAAGGAGATCACCGCATGCTGGCTTCTGTTCTTCCTTCTCTGAGCCTTTCCACCTGCCCATGATGGATTTCTTCGTCTTGCTGGCAACATCTGAAGCTGACTTGATGGCTCCAAGCGAGACATTGGTCAGGGGCAGGAAACCACCATTATCAATTAGCGTGAGGCAGGTAGCTCCACAGTGGGCATGGGGCATGAGCGAAGGTGTGAAATTCTCGACCTTG
>JASKKT010000074.1 GCA_030154025.1 Methanolobus sp. | reverse complement strand
CTTCCTGGTGGACCTCAGCCTGCCGATATCCTCCACTATGTTGAGATGGTTCTGGCTGATAAGGACAGAGTCACTCAGGGAGTTGCGGTGATGCTGGCCGCCACCGGTCTTTACGGCCTTGAGTTCATATTTGCGAAAACCGGGGTGCGTTTTCCTGCTGGTGGCTATTATCAGGTCCGGATTGACCTTATGTGCCAGCTCGACACTGAAGCGGGTGTTTGAGGCAATGGCGCAGACTAGTGAAAGGAATGTCTGTGAGACCCTCCATAATCTGAAAAGCGCAGGCAGGTCACCCTGGGCCTCGAATATGACATCGTGAGCATTGAACTCGGCACCATTGCTGAGGCTGCTGACAACTTCCAGCCCGTTCCTCCGGTATACATCGCCAAGATCGTCCATGCAGGCGGCCACACCATGCTCCCGTGACATGATACGCAGCCTCCCCTTGCCGCTTATGCCCAGAAGCTCTGTTGTCTCATCGCCGTATGGACAATCCTCCGATATATAGAGATCAAAAAAATCAACCATGCTATCACCAGTCATCATTAACTTGGTTTACATACTTCATAACTGTTACTACACTCTGAGCATGTGCCGCTGTGACCCCGTCAGTATGGCAAACCAGGGAACCGGGTGGTCAGCCCTGGGACAACAGATAATTAAAAGAACAAAGAACCGGTTCAGATGTTCCATGGACCAACTGAACTTTGACGGCTCCTGCGACCCGAATCCCGGAGGAAGGATGGGATTTGGCTGGGTGATCAGCTGGGAGGGAGAGAGAAAACCCACCGAAGGAAGAAAAGAGAAGCAGGGTTCTCCTTGTAACACGAACAATGTAGCCGAGTACACTGCACTCAGGGAGGGGATAGCACATTATCTGGAACTTGGCGGTAAGGGCCCTCTCCGGGTCTGCGGGGACAGCAAGCTTGTCATCAGCCAGATGTCGGGCAAATGGAAAGTGAACAACCGGAACCTTGCGCTCATCAAGGAGCAGACAGAGTCCTTAATTCAAAGCTGCGGACTTAAGGTGACATTCAGGTGGGTTCCAAGGGAGCAGAACAGCACAGCCGACAGGCTGGCAATGCCGGCAGGAGTGAAAACCAGAGCAGCCGAAAGGAAATTCATATCATGCCCGGAAAGGTCCGGTACATCACCCCTTGAAATGCAGATCCGGGAATTGAATGCACACCCCTCTCCCGGATTCAAGTCCTTTGCAGGATTGAAAGTGGGAGGTTTTGACCGCTTTTCCAGGACGGGACTGGACGAGCTGAGAGAGCAGGCAGGCAAAGATGCAAGTGCCCTTGCCTTGAAAGAGTTCAGGGAGGATGAGCGGCACCAGGCCTCTGCCTTAAGATGGATGCTCCGGGGACTTGCAGCCGATCTTGCAATCCGCAAAGTTAAGACCGATATCGAGATAGCCAGCAGGAAGACAAGAGGAAGATAAGGATCCTAGGCCATGACGATCTTTTACGGAGGACAGGGGCTCAGGCCCCTGTGGAGAAAGTAAATGGGAGGCTCACTCCTCCAAGGTGGAGAGGTCTCCCGGGTCCTTCCCGAGCTCCCTGGCCTTGAGCACCCTTCTCATGATCTTTCCGCTGCGTGTCTTTGGCAGGGATTCCACGAACTCGATCTCAGAAGGAATGGCAATGGGCCCCAGGTTCATCCTCACGTGGTATACGAGGTCCAGCTTGAGCTTATCGCTGGGCTTGTAGCCAACACGCAATATGATGAAGGCTTTTATGGAATCTCCCTTGAGAGGGTCAGGCTTGCCGATCACCGCAGCCTCGGCCACGGCCTCATGGGACACAAGGGCACTTTCCACTTCAGCACTGCCGATATTGTGGCCTGCGACTATGAGCACATCGTCTGAGCGGCCAAGTATCATTATATAGCCGTCCTCGTCCTTTACTGCAAGGTCGCCTGCTGTGTAGTAGTTATCAATGGTGCTCCAGTACTGCCTGTATCGCTCATCGTTACCGTATACCGTCCTCATCATTGAGGGCCAGGGTTCCTTGATAACCAGGAGACCGCCTGTCCCGGGAGGCACCGGCTGGCCGTTCTCATCCACCACATCGGCAATGATGCCCGGGACCGGGCGGCCTGCGAATCCGGGCTTCATAGGCTCGCCAACGGTAGTGGTTATCATATGCATGCCGGTCTCTGTCTGCCACCAGGTGTCCAGGATTGGGCACTTGCCCTTGCCTATGACACGGTAGTACCATTCGAAAGCCTCCGGGTTCAGGGGCTCGCCCACGGAACCCAGTATCCTGAGACAATCCAGGTTATACTTCTGCGGCCATTCCTCCCCCTGCCTCATGAACATGCGGATGGCAGTGGGAGCAGTGTAGAACACTGTCACATCGAACTCCTCGATGATGCTCCACCAGATGCCAGGGTTCGGATAATCCGGAGTTGCCTCTGTGATCAGTATGGTAGCACCTACCGAGAGCGGGCCATAAACGATGTAGCTGTGTCCTGTTATCCATCCGGGATCTGCCGTGCACCACATTACATCGCTCTCCTTGAGGTCCAGCATATACTTGGAAGTGTAGTAGGTTCCCACCATATAGCCGCCGCAGGTATGGACGATACCTTTGGCAGGCCCCGTTGTGCCGCTGGTGTAAAGGATGAAGAGCGGGTCCTCCGAGTCCATTACCTCGGGCTCACATTCCTTATCCTCCTTGTCCAGGATCTCGTTGAAGTCCACCTCTATCTCAGAGAAGAGTTCCATGGGAGGGGACATCCTCCTGAGCACAACTATCTTCTCCACACATGAAGCATTCACGACGGCCTTGTCAACAAGTGTCTTCAGGTCGAGCCGCTTGCCGCGCCTGATGGCTGCATCCGCAGTAACTACTATCTTTGCCTGGGCATCCTTGATCCTGGAATGCAGGGCATTGGACCCGAAGCCACCGAAGACGACGCTGTGGACAGCACCAATACGGGCACATGCAAGCATGGCAATTATCTGCTCGGGTACAAGAGGCATGTAGATACATACCCTGTCACCCTTACCGACACCCAGTGACTTGAGGCCGTTGGCAAACCTCATGACTTCACGGTAAAGCTGCCGGTATGTGATAACTTCCTCCTTGCCGTCATCACCGACCCATATTATCGCTACCTTATTCCTCTTACCATTGAAGATATGGCGGTCGAGGCAGTTGTGGGTGATATTCATTTTCCCATTGGTGAACCATTTAGCGTAAGGGTGCTCCCACTCCTTCACATGGTCCCATTTCCTGAACCAGTCAAGTTCCTCAGCGATATTTGCCCAGTGTCCTTCAGGATCTTTGAGAAAATCGTTATAAGCGGTCTCATAATCCTGTATCCATGAGCTCTCTTTTACGGAAGGGTCCGGAAGGTAACTCTTGCCATCCAGCTTTACATCAAAATTCTCAGACATGTTCACCCCGAATGCAATATTAACGACAATATATTTCCATGAACTGACACTGGTTCCATACCAGCCGGAGGCAAGCCTGCGCCAGGGAATATCCCTGGTATTGCAAACTGGCCAAATTCAGATAGCGCATGTGAGCCAGCGACCGGCGGATCCTGGAAACCAGTATAAGAGAAGGTTTTACCTTATACAATGAATAATCATGATAAAAGTATAAGTCTATTGTGGTCTAATAAAATTAACGGTGTTAAAACCAATTTATGATCTGCCGGGGCTAAAACAACAAAAGCAGTACCATAGAATTCAGTAACAGACATGCTGTAAAGAGACTAAAAGAGCCTGGAAAAAAGAATGGTTAAGATGAGAGAGCCAGTATAGCTTCTGCAAGGTCGCCATTGGCATCCTTAAGTGCCTGCCTTGCCTTCTCAGCCGGAACCCCGGTCTGCTCTGCCACCAGCCTCACATCATCTTCGGGGATCTCAACTTCTCTGGCGATCTCTTCCGGGGTGCCCACTATCTGGTAGGTATCAACACCCTGGGCGGTCATCACAGAAACGCTTGCATCATTGAACACAATATCCTTATCAGGAGTCCTGATTATCACTTGCTGCACATCGTTGATCTCATTAACGTTTATACCCATCTGTTTCATCATCTGTTTGACTTTTGCAGGGTTCATTCCCCTGCCGCCAATTCCCGGAAGCATTAAATCACCTTATAGCAATACCCGATTGTATCTATTTAAATATTCTTACCAGTGTTCCTGACTTTAGTGGCAGCCACCGCCACACGGACCACATGAACCTGCTGAAGAGGCATTATCAATGATAAAACCTTTACCCTGGGGCCCTTCAACGTAGTCAATGGTTGCTGCGGAAAGGCCCTCTACATCGTTCTTGTTAATAACGATCTTCAGCCCGTCCTTCTCTTCCACAATGTCTTCATCCTCGCTGATATCATTGTCCAGTGACATTCCGTACTGGACACCGCAACAGCTCATGCCTGCGATGAATATCCTCAAAGAATAATCCTGTTTGTCCTGCTCCTGGAGCAGGGATTTCAATTCTGATGCTGCCTTCTCGCTTACTTCTACCATATTAAGTCCTCTTTGTTTAACTAACTACAAGGTGATTTACTGGGTAATCACATATATGGGTTATTGCTATATAAAATATTCGTATCTGTGCGAACAATTTTGCGGATATTTCCTTCACACCCTCTCATACAAACTCAGCATCATCATCAACCGGATTACGCAGGATCTCAGCAGTGTAACCGTTTATCTCGATGGAATTGCGTGGTCCTTTTACTTCCCAGATCGGTACATAGACAAGATCGATGTTCAGATGTATATCGGAGAGCAGAGGTTTGAAGCGCTTGTGCTCGGAGATTATTGCGTCCCCCTGGGTATTGTCAAAACGCAGGTCCTTTGTATGCTCGTCGATTATCCTGGCAAGCATGTTCTTCCGGGCTTCATCCTTCGTGCTCACGGACTGCCTCAGTTCGTAGGCAACATCAGGAATGGCGATACTGTCACGCACATCATGGAGCACAAGGTCCTCACTGTGCCCGTTAAGGGCGTTCAGGCAACCTGAACCTTCGCCGCTTATGTCCACTATCTTTGACCTGTACCTCTGCTCACTCTTTAACTGGTAATCATACTGCCAGAAAGGAACGAGTTTCAGGATAGCATCCTGATAGGTATGGATGTGCGGCTTTGCAATAGAGAGGGCGTGATCCTTGCTTACGTTAAGGGGGGTTCCCCTGAGATTGAGCACAATGCTGTCAGGAGACAGGGCCGGAGCAGGAGGCTCCTGCATGACTGCCGGGGATTCAACGGGAACTCTCTCAGGCGCCCTTTCCGCATATCTCTCGCTCACCCTTTCAGGTGCTCTCTGCATGAGCCTTTGCTGCATCCATTCAGGTTCCCTTTCCACAGTCCTTTCACTGCGCTGTGACATGCGGGCCATCAGAGAGGATTCCGGCTCAAGGAACTCTTCCTTTACAGAGCCGCTTCCGAATATCGCATTTATAGCCATCTGGGCGACCTCATCGACCTTGGATACGGTCCTCTTCACCGGCTCGCCCAGCAGGTCAAGCTCACCGGCACTGCCTTCAATATCGGCCAGTACTGCCTTTCCTATCTGCAGTGCCACATCGTCCCGGCTCCATACCCTCAGGCCTGCGTTCTGGGCGTGCTGGAGAAGATCCCTGTCAACCTTGCCTGTAATGACGTACAGGCCCTCACCGTCGTTAAACATATCGATGAAGCTGTTCACTTCAGCAATATCAGAGTGGTTGGCGAACTTGATATAGGTCTTCTGTCCGTTCTTTTCGGCAACCAGGTCATGCTGGTAGGAATCGACGGCAGAATAGCCCGCCGATGTGAATATGTCCTTTAAAATCCTCACTAGGTCCTGTTTCATGAAAATCAGCGTCCGTTGTTAAAAACTAAAATAGGATTCATTAAATAAAAAGATAAGCAATTGCTCATCACAAAAATATAGAAGTCCGGGGGCCGTCTTTCAGAGCACCCTTGTTGTAGTCTCAAGCTCGATGCCCCTCACTGTGACCACGTAAGGGATGGTCCGGTTGGGAACCAGCATTCCACGCATCTTCCTTATAAGGATCGTACGTTCGATCTCGCTGCCATGCTCCCTCAGCCGGAGTTCTATGACACCGTCGCATATATGCCTCAGGTTGTTCTCAGTGATAGGATCATGCATGCCGCTGGTCATCAGTATCAGCTGGATGGCCCCCGTTGCCTTGCCCACTGACGACATCACCTCTATGGCTTCAACTACGTTGTTCAGCGGATACGAACGCAGGAAATAGGATATGGAGTCGATCACCCCGCGGTACTTATTATCCCTTTTCTGCACCACAGTGCCCTTGAGCATGTTCATTGAATCCGTGCCCTTTTTTAAGAAATCCTTTGCCGAGATCGTACTTGTGAACTCCTTGGGAAGCACATTGTAGAACCGGGGACCATAGGCATCAATGAATTCCAGTGAGCCGCTGTCGATGTACTTCCGGACATCCAGCTTCATTTCCTGCATATCGGAGATTATCTCCTGTACCGGATGTTCCGATGAGAAATAATAAACATCTTCGTTATTGAAGAGCCCTCCCTGGACGAACTGCCTGGCAAAGAGATCGGCATTGGCTCCCGGCTCCGCAAGCACAAGGATTGTCGTTCCGGTAGGCACACCTCCTCCCAGCTGAATGTCCAGGCCCCCTATGCCTGTAGGGACACGATAGCCACCATTGCCTTCAAAACTGAAATCCATTTTTTCACCTTTTTACAGATACGTGATTGGTAATGAGTAATAAATTGTGAGTACTCATATTTTCTTTTATGAATTATATTTATACTGAAGGATAATAGGCTTTTATAGTATATATCAATTAGTGATTCCTACTATTGCATTATTCCAGGATATAAGTGACCTATATGATAAACATAGACGACCTAAAATACGAGAACGGACTCATTCAGGCAATCGCACAGGACCATATCACCAAGGAAGTGCTCATGTGCGCTTTCATGAACAAGGAAGCACTCCAGAAGACACTGGAAACAGGGATCGTGCATTACTGGAGCCGAAGCAGGGGGAAGCTCTGGAAAAAAGGAGAGAGCTCAGGCCATATGCAGCAGGTAAAGGAGATATTCATAGACTGTGACATGGATGCAGTCCTTATCATGGTGGAGCAGGAAGGGGGAGCATGCCACACAGGATACAGGTCATGCTTCTATCGTAATATGGAAGGGAAAGTGACCGGCAGGAGGGTCTTTGACCCAGAGGACGTTTATTGAACACTCTTTTTCAGACCGGGAAGATCATGGGAATCGGCTTCCCGGATATCCCCTGGTCGCAATCAAGTTATATAATCCAGTTCATAATCCTTCTATATGAAAGAAGATAAGAAGAGTGCACAGAGGATAGTACCTGACACGAGTTCCGTGATCGACGGAATGGTTTCAGCCGGCGTGGAGAGGGGCGATTACAGGGATCATGATATATGCATTCCCGAGGCAGTGGTGGCAGAGCTGGAGGCCCAGGCCAACAGGGGGCTGGAGATCGGCTTCAAGGGGCTTGAGGAGCTGCAGAAGCTGCAGGAGATGGCCGCAGAGGGAAGCATCAGGCTCTTCTTCTGCGGGAAGAGGCCCAAGCTGGACCAGGTGAAGCTGGCCGGAGGCGGAGAAATCGATGCCCTTATAAGGGACACTGCCAGCGACATAGGAGGCAAGTTCATCACAGGGGACCGCATCCAGTCCATGGTTGCAAAGGCCAAGGGGTTGGATGTGAGTTTCGTCAAACCCGAGTACAGGGAACTGGGACCACTCATTGTTGATAAGTTCTTCACATCCGATACAATGTCCGTGCACCTGAAGCATAAGGTGCCGCCCATGGCTAAGAAAGGCTCCATCGGACAGGTGAGGTATACCCAGATCAGGGATGAGCCCTGCACCTACCATGAGCTCAAGGAGATATCAAGGGAGCTTATGGCCAGGGCGCGGTCCGACCCGAACTCCTTCTTCGAGCTTTCCTTTACCGGGGCCTCGGTGCTGCAGATAGGCAATATGAGGATAGCCATCACCAACCCGCCTTTCTCTGACGATGTGGAGATCACCATCGTACGCCCGGTGGCATCTGTGTCACTTGACCAGTACCGCATGAGCGACATGCTCAAGGAGAGGATACGGGCCCAGAGAGGAATACTCATTGCAGGCCCGCCCGGGGCAGGCAAATCCACTTTTGCAGCAGGGATCGCCACTTTCCTGAAGGACAAGGGCTTCGTGGTAAAGACCATGGAATCCCCACGCGACCTGCAGGTCCCGCCCGAGATCACACAGTACGCACCCCTTGACGGCAGCATGGAGAACACTGCGGACGTGCTGCTGCTGGTGCGTCCGGACTATACCATCTATGACGAGGTGCGCAAGACCAGGGACTTCGAGATCTTTGCGGACATGAGGCTGGCAGGCGTGGGTATGATAGGCGTGGTGCATGCAAACCGTGCAGTGGACGCTATCCAGAGACTTATTGGCAGGGTGGAGCTGGGTGTGATCCCGCAGGTCGTGGATACGGTCATTTTCATCGATAAGGGAGAGGTCGCCAAGGTGCAGACCCTGCAGTTCACTGTGAAGGTGCCCTCAGGCATGACCGAGGAGGACCTTGCACGGCCTGTGATCCTGATATCCGATTTCGAGAGCAGCAAGAACGAGTTTGAGATATACACCTACGGCGAGCAGGTCGTGGTTATGCCTATCGGAGGCGAGGAGGGCAGGAAACCCGCCTGGGCGCTGGCCGAGGGAGAAGTACAGTCCGTGCTGCAGGACTATGCCAGCGGACCGGTGAGCGTGGAGATGGTTTCCGACAGCCGTGCGCTGGTGAAGGTGAGGGAGAAGGACGTGCCCCGCATCATAGGCAAGGGCGGCAGCACCATCGACGATATCGAGAAGATGCTCGGCATCCACATAGACGTGCGCAAGTTCGAATCCGCAAAAGAGGAGAAGAAGGGAGCTGCAAAGGACACCAGGCCCCACCGTCCCATCATTGAGCACACCAGCAGGCACGTCATCCTGAACGTTCCGGAGCTTGCAGCCCAGGACGTGGAGGTCTACGCAGGCGAAACATTCCTGTTCTCTGCCACTGTGGGCAGGCACGGCGATATAAAGGTCCGGACAGATTCCGATGTTGCCGACAGTGTCATGGATGCCGTGGAGACCGGCGAAGCTGTATGGGTCAAGATAGTGTGAAAGAGTGGAACAGCTCAGCATTGAACGATTCCCATAGGTGACCACAAAATCCCATTTGGGATGTGGTCACCTTGCCAGTCATTTCCTCAATTTCAAATGGTAATGCTTCCGGGTGGCGATTTCATCCAATATGGAATG
>JASKKT010000073.1 GCA_030154025.1 Methanolobus sp. | reverse complement strand
GATCATCGGCCTTACTGTTCACGATCTCAGGGAGGCGCTGCAGGCCGAGCGGGAAGGTGCTGATTACGTCGGCCTCAGTCCCATATTCGGGACATCCACCAAGAAAGACGCAGGAGAGGGCATCGGTCCTGAGTGGATAAGGGAAGTGAAGGATGCCCTGAGCATCCCCGTGGTCGCTATAGGCGGTATCAACAGGGAGAACTGCGTGAGTGTTATTCAGGGCGGCGCCGACAGTCTGGTGGCGATCTCAGCGGTCGTGTGCAGTGAAGATGTAAAAAAGGAAACCGGGGATTTCATAGATATCATACGCAATATAAAACGCAATCGTGTTACGTGAGCATATAACCGGGTCGAGGTGTTTCCCTTTCTTTTTAGCTGAGTTTTGCCCTTGCAGACTCCACTGCGTTCCTGCTGACCGTCTTTGCCGCAAACGTATCCGCCAGTCTCTCAAGCTCACTCCCTGTACAGTTCCTGGTAAATGTGATCATGGACAGGTTTCTCAGAATGGGGGTTCCGGTTCTATGACGCAGATGCCATACCTCATGCGCAAGTATCGCTTTCAGTTCGTCCATGTCCATGATCTCGATCAGCCCGATGGACAGGAAGATGGCCTTTCCGGAAGCGAATGCTCTTGGGATTGCAGAATCGTAATAATAGACATCCAATGTGCCGGATGAGTTCAAGTTACTGTTGTTTCCGACCTTGTTTGCAAAAGCCTGGGGCCATTCCATGATCTCCGCGATCGGTCTGGCCATGTGTCTTCCGATGAGGACCCTTTGGTATACCCGCGGCAGGAGCAGGGCCGCGAGAGTCGAGAGGCCTGCATAAGCTGTATATATCTCAATAGTAAGCATCCGGCTGCAGTGCATGGATGAGACCGCTATGCCGATAGAAGCGAGCATGCATAACTGTGCGGCAATGAATGAGGATATACGGCTGCCGGGAGTTTTGGCATTGAGATAGGACACGAACAGCAACAAGGCCATGAACAGCGATGCCAGCAGCCATGGAAGCATGCCGGAGTCTGAGATGCAGGTCACGTAGCATCCGATCTCATTACTTATGGAAAACATTTCCCAGTGCCCCGCTAACCCCGCCATTCTATTGTCCCGGGACCCTATTTCTTGTTATAGGTATGGAAGTTCTCTATTGCTACCTTGCCGAAAGTGTCCACAAGACTATCCAGCACCTTGCGGGTGATGGAGTTTGCCGTGCTGTCCATGGACTCGCTTGCGGAATACAGGTATCTGACCCTCTGCCCGCTCCTGTCCACTGTCCTTTTTGCATAGCCGGCCTTTACAAGCCTGTCAAGTGTCCCTGCAACACTGGATAAGGGGATACCCGTCCTTTCAGTGATATCGGGCGTGGTGCATTCACCGTTCTCCCATAGGACTGTCATTATCTGGGCCTCGATGGGACTGAAGAACTTGGTAAGGCCTTCATTTGAAAGGTTTATCCGGTCAAGTTTAACCATGCGTTTACAACAGGTGTAAGGCAATATAAGTCTTACTGTGCTGGATAAGCTGAGTCGTGGTAAAGATCAGCATGCTCTTTTGCTTTGTTTGTGTTCCACTTGTTCCCGGGCACCTTTTTGAACGCCTGGGCAGATGCAAGTGCTTTACATTAAACGTAAAGCTCAAATATGTTTACAGTTATTGTAAAGTATGCGCTTTACATTCACTGTAAACGTGCTGCAGACTATGCCGGGATGCCCCGGATGCAGATGATGAGGTAATTATGCATTTACACTCTTTAGTCCTGAAAGACATATCCCGCAGAAAAACAAAACTCCTTGTTGCTGTACTCGGTGTGGTAGTAGCCTTTGCGGCAATGGTTGCGGTAGTGACAACTTTTTCAGCAGCAACCGACAGCCTTTACGAAGAATCCAACAATTTCGGTGCAAACATCATTGTAAGGCCGGAGGTCAAGACCATTCCACTGGTGGCGGGCTCCACTTCCATGGGTTCCCTGTTCACAGGTGAGAACTACATTGAGGAATCGGATATTCCCAGGATACACACCATAATGGACAGTTCCAAATTGTCAGCTGTGGCGCCGAGATTATACGGGGTCGCAGAACTTGGTGATTCGTCAGTTGTTATAATGGGCGTGGATCCGGAAGAGGAAAGGAAGCTCAAGTCCTGGTGGAAAGTACAGGGTAGCTGGATATCCTCTGAAAATACCGGTCAGACCGAGGTCATGGTCGGTTCGGATATAGCCACACCGCTCGGACTTACCGAAGGCTCCCTCATTACTCTCCATAATGGTAATATCTCCATGGATGCCCGGGTCACAGGTGTGATAGAAAGCACAGGCAGTAATGAAGATGCGTATGTGATACTTCCGCTTTCGGATTCCCAGGATCTGCTCAACAGGGAGGGGAAAGTAAGCAGCCTGGAGGTCAGGGCATTGTGCAACGAATGCCCGGTTGAGGAGATCAGCATGCAGATCGAGGATAAGTTCCCTGGCCTGGAAGCCAGGTCCATGAGCCAGATAGTCCGCAACGAGCTGGCAATTATAGAACACACCCGGTCTTCTGCAATGGCAGTCTCGATCATCACTCTGCTTGTAAGTACACTGACCGTGGCTTCCACTATGCTTGCCTCAGTGAACGAGAAGTTCAAGGAGATAGGGATCATGCGTGCGGTTGGTGCCAGTGATGTGCAGGTCGTATCCATGCTGTTCTTTGAAGGCGCTATCATAGGAGCTGTGGGAGGCATTATAGGGTTTGCTGCAGGAACAATCGCTTCCACCATTTCCGCTCCCCTGCTGGTACAGGTGCCCCCCTCCCCAATGTGGTCTATCCTGCTTCCTGTGACAGGTATCTGTATCTTTACCGGCATGCTGGCGTCCATACTTCCTGCGAAGAGGGCTCTTGGTGTTGATCCGGCGGAGGTGTTGAGAAGTGTCTGATGATAATATGATCCGTATCCTGAAAGCAGGCAAAAGATACCGCATAGGAAGTGGTGAGATCGAAGTGCTGCGTGATGTCAGCCTGGAAGTGAAAAAAGGTGAGTTCGTATCCGTTATGGGACAATCAGGCTCGGGTAAGACCACCCTCATGAACCTTATCGGCATGCTTGACAGTCCCAGCGGGGGAATCATATCAATCGACGGCACCGATATCACCGGCAAGTCCCAGAAAGAGCTGGTTGCACTGAGGCGCAGGACTGTTGGATTCGTTTTCCAGCAGTTCCACCTTATACCCTCTCTCACTGCCTGGGAGAACGTTGCCCTGCCTTTGATCTTTGCAGGGAAGGAGGATATCGGATATGTGGCCGCTGCCCTGGGGCGGGTAGGCTTGTCACACCGCAGCGAACACAAGCCTGCGGAGCTGAGCGGAGGTGAACAGCAAAGGGTCGCCATTGCACGTGCGATCGTTATGAGGCCGAAGATATTGCTGGCGGATGAGGCCACAGGGGCGCTGGATGCAGCTACAGGCTCGATGATAATCTCCCTGTTAAGGTCGCTGGCAGGAGAAATGACTGTGATCATGGTCACTCACAACAGCGAACTTGCTAAGCTCTCTGATCGTATCGTGAATTTGAAGGACGGGAATATCGAGGAGAAGAAATGAGATCAAAAACAATGGTTATGATTTTATCAGTACTGGTATTGGCCGCATTTGCACTTGGATGCACTGGGAACGATTCACTAAAAGTTTCTGCAAGGCCCGTGGAAGCTGTATGGATAAACCCGGCCGTGAAGGCGGATGTAGTTTCCATACTTCTTGAGGCAGTAGATAAGAACACCAATGTTCACTTTAAAGTAAATACAGGCACCAGCGAACTTGCAGTAATGGCTTACAGGCTGGATGACGAGATATTTATCAGGTCCAGTGTTTGCCCACCCTGCGGTTCAATGGGATTTGCACTCGAAGGGGACATACTCGTATGCGATGCATGTGCTAGCAGGTTTGATGCATCCACGGGAATGGGCGTAGGAGGTGCTTGTATGGCATATCCCAAGGAGAGCATTCCCTATACAGTCTCGGACGGGAATCTCATAATGAGTCTCGGTGACATCGTGACTGCATATCAGGAAACCTTAGAACCGAACTAAGGGACGATACCCGGGATAAGATTCAGTAGTTTGCGGCAGCATGAGGTCTCTGCTGCCCTGTTATTTTGATGACATATCGATTTCTGAGTGAAAAATGTCCGTAACATATTAATGAATACGACTTTCTTTTAAATAGTGGAGGAGTGACTATGAAAGCCGCACAGATCAATGAATTCGGAACGGATAGTGTAATTATAAACCGCAATGTCAATATTCCTTATATCGAATCGGGGAAGGTCCTTGTAAAGGTCCATGCTGCAGGAGTGAACCCATTTGACTGGAAGATACGTGAAGGTTACGTACCTTCCGTGAAAAGTTACGGTTTCCCGATGACCCTGGGAGGGGATTTTGCCGGTACTGTACTGGATGTCGGGGAAGGCGTAAGCCTGTACAGGAAAGGCGATCACGTATATGGCAGCGGGCTTATCCTATCAGGTGGATCGGGTGCATTTGCGGAGTATGTACTGGCATCTGAGAAGCTGACCGCCCTGAAGCCGGAAAAGGCAAGCTATACGGAAGCTGCTGCACTGCCTCTTACAGGTGTCAGCGCCTATGATGTCCTCTTCAATAAAATGCAACTGAAGGAAGGACAGAAGATACTCATACACGGAGGCTCGGGCGGGATCGGTTCGATGGCAATCCAGATAGCAAAACACCTGGGGGCCTATGTGGCCACAACCGCCCGGAAGGATAGAAGTGATTATCTAAGAAGCCTTGGAGCAGATGAGGTCATCGACTACAAGGATGAGATGTTTGAGGACAGGCTGAAGGATTACGATGCAGTTTTCGATACCGTGGGAGGGAATACTTACAAAAGGTCCTTCAAGGTGCTCAGAACTGGAGGTATTATCGTTTCGATGCTTGAGCAGCCTGACCAGGAACTTATGAGTAAGCATCGGGTGAACGCAGTGGGACAATCGACAAAAATAAACAGTCATAGCCTGCAGAAACTGGCAGGGCTCTTTGACAGCGGTGTGGTCACAGTTACTATTGACAGAGTGTTCCCGCTGGATGAGGCAGGACAGGCCCTGGAGTACCAGCGCACCGGAAGCGTGAAGGGGAAAGTAGTGATAGCAGTATTACAGGAAGGGTGAAAGAAGGATCAGAGGAACCTGATCCCTCTGGGCACCTCTCCTACTCTTTTCCTGAACTCCTCAGGCCAGTTGGCAGGGTCCAGTCCCTTCTGGGCAAAGAATGCCGATGCCCATCTCTCAAGCCCGACACCGGAGCAGCCTGACCAGAGTTCTTCACCGCTCTGGCATTTCACGTTGAACCCGGCAGGATACTTGTTACCGTTAACGCTGACGTTCTGGAACTCGAGCCACTCGCCGTCCGGGCCACGGTAGGGGAGGGGCGCTTCGTAGTCAGTAGTGCCTGCTTCGGACTGCTTGGCAACTCCTGTAAGTCCTTCCTGTGCCATGAACCAGGGTGTCACCCAGGCTTTCCTCCATTCCAGCTCAAGGATCTCATTGAAGATGTGCATGTACCTGTCATGCAGCTCGTTAGCGGTTTTTATGACCTGATCTTTCGTTCCCACCCATACGATCTCTATCCTGTGGAACTCATCAACGCGCTCCATGCCGTGAATGCCGCCGCTCTCGTACCTGTGGGATGTGCCCGACCTGTCGAAGACCTTGATGGGGAACTCGTCAGTAGGTATGGTCTCTCCCTGCAGGTAGGTCCAGAATGGGGGGCACTGTGCGTAGCACATTCCGCCGATGGGGTCGCCGATCTTCTCTTTTATGAGGGAGGTGGGTACCTCGAGGGTAACCTTATAATGGTCAATGACCTCCTCCCAGAACTTCGGGTCCCTGGTCTTAGGAGGGCATACATAGTAGATCTCGGGATAGACTCCCTTTGCGTGACCCGATTTCTGCCAGACCTCCCAGGGGACGAGCTTGGGGAAGATCATTTCCCTGTATCCCAGAGGCTCGAGCAGTTCCTCGAACACTATTTTTTCAAAAGCCCTGAACATCTTCGTGGACTGCGGACCGTGTATCCACTGCCCCCTGCTGGCTCCTCTCTTCAACCATCCTGCATCCACCATGGCCTGTGTCGGGTCTTCCGAGAATTTGTGCTCCTTCTTTTCGCTTTGCCAGAGCACGTGCCAGTGTTCGGCCTTCCCGCCGTAGGACTGCTGTTCTATCTTTTCCTCAATCAGGGACAGTATCCTGTCAGGAACACGGTTCGACATTGCAGAGTCATCCACGTCGAGGTCCAGCCTGAGGATACCTGAATCGTAAGTAACAGACCTCACATAGGGTATCTTCACTCCGGCAAGCGGCTTCTCCGAAGGCATTTCTATGCTGAATGAGCCTACGTCAGTGCCACGTATCCCTATGCGGAAATCCTTGCCCAGTTTCGCACCGAGGGGCTTTTTCAGACGCATCAGTGCATCGTGGACCCTTACATGCCTTCCTGACTCAAGGGTGAGGTTGACCCTTTCTCCTTCTACGCTCCAGTCCACGACCTTTGCTCCCTGTCCCTCCGGGGCACCTTTCGTGAATATGGTCCTGTTTGATTCATCGATCAGCTCCGCGATGGCAGCCTTTGCCGGTGTTGCATCGGCGCTGGTCTTGATAGCACATTCCAGCCTGAACTTCAATTCGGTTGAACTGCTGCCTCTGACCTCATCCTGCGGGCAGCAAGTATCTCTCTTTTTAACTTCCATTCTTATTCCGTTCCTGAAGTGATGATATGAATAAGTAAGGTGAATTCATATCCATGTATAAATGACCTTTGCACTTGATTATGGTACTCAAGATGTATCTTTTGCCAGATGTATCTTTTGATAATTAAGGTCTTCTCTTTTTTGGGTCTATGTCCTTATTTTTCTTCCCCGTTATTTCTTTTCAGCCACTGTTTTCAGTCATTTCTTTTCAGTTATCCTTTTAAAATAAAAGGATGGTATCTATGTACCTGCAGCATTAAATCATTGGTCCGTATAAAGAGGGTAAGATATGGGAAAAACACAGCAAACTGATATCTCGGCAGTGGTTGAGGAAATGGCTGCAGCAGGCTTCGGACATCTGGAGGAGGCAATCATGCAATGTTCGTACTGCGCCCTTCGCGAGGGTGCCACGAATCCCGTGATAATGAAAGGCTCCCGCACTCCCAAGGTGCTGTTCATAGGGGAGGCCCCGGGCAAGACCGAGGACATGACAGGTATTCCCTTCAGCGGAAGGGCAGGGAAGAAGCTTGATGAGATGATAGGATACATGGGCCTCTCAGCTGAGGATTACGCAGTCATCAACGCAGTGAAGTGCCGTCCCCCTAATAACCGCAAGCCCCTGAAAGGCGAAATAGAGCTCTGCCGCCCCTTCCTGCTGGCCCAGATCAGGATGCTGGACCCGAAGGTGATCATCCTGCTTGGCAACACGGCTGAGGAAGCATTCTGCAGGAATAAGAAGCTTGAATGGGGTGCGCCGAAAGTTTCCGGCGACATGAACATCGTGAAGATATACCATCCGGCAGCCATGATCTACCAGCGCTCGAGGATAGAAGAGCAAAAAGTGCTCATAGATAAGAACAGGTACCTGTGGGAATGACTACTCCCCCAAACCACATTTTCCTTTTTCACATCTCTTAGCTTCCTGAAGTACTTCTTCCGCGACCTTTGCATTCATGAGCAGGTCATCCAGGCTTGCTATGAGTGAGGTGATCTTTTCCGTTGAGATGTGTATCCTCGCCCTCCCTTCGTATAATTCCGTATGCATGCTTGTGAGATTATCCGGAGCCAGTGACCTTGCAAGTTTCTCAGTTATCCGGGGTGCTTCCTCATCAATGAATTCGATGGTGGTCTTTATTCTCATGTGCCTTCACTCTCTTTTCCGAGCTGCTGCCCCACTATCTCATCTACTTTACCGATGAACTGTTCCTCGGTTCCAGGGGGTATGGAAGCTCCTGATGCTATGTTGTGTCCCCCTCCCTCTCCGCCCACGGCCTTTGAGGCTTCCCTGAGGGCGAATGCGAGGTCCAGGCCCTTTGCAACCAGTGCCCTGGTGCCCCTCGCAGACACCTTGATAATGTCCTCAACCTGGTTCACAGCCACGAAAGGCATATCGGGATTGATATATCTGACCATGGTGCTTGCAACCATCCCTGTGGATTCCATGTCCTTCGTTATCAGGTAGCCAATGCTTTGTCCCATGCGGAGCATATCGCTGGCAGCTTTGATGTTCCCGACTATCTCTCTCTGGTATCCGACAGACATTTTCATGGCTTCTTCAAGGTGCGTTTTATCCCTCATGCCGATAGAGATGGCAATCCCTGCTTTTTCCATCCTGCCGCATGTATTGAAGATGGAGACGAGGTCGTAGACATTCTTCACAAGCTCCTTGTTCAGGTAATAGACATCTCCTATGGAAGCATCTATGGCCTCGGATGTTGATCTTTTCGCCAGCTTGAGGGCTATGGCCGATGTGAGCTTCTTGAGCTGTTCTTCCGATAGCCCGCTGATCTCTCCCCGGATCCCCAGGATGCTGAGGAACTCTTCTATTCTCTGCCGGTCCCCTGTTATATCCAGGTAAGGCTCCGGTGTGTACTCAAGTACATCTGCAATATTGCCGTCTCCCACCCTCAGCCCCTTCCTGACTGTCACCACGCCGGCATCGACTGCTTCCTTGAGGATGGTGCCGTTGACAGTGTCCATGAGCTGCTTATCTCCCACAGCTCCTGCAATGGCCATTCCAGCGAGGTCCACATTGGCCGGGTCAAGTGCCTTTGCTACCAGGTAGGTCGTTCCCGATGCGGAGATGTGCATTGCACCATCGATACCTACAAGGTGCGGGTTAACTACCACCTTCGCAGGTGAGTCTCCCACCGGAATGTGATGATCGAGGATTACCATAGGGTTCTTTATTGCTGAAAGTATGCCGGACTGCCCGCTACCCATATCGCAGAAAAGAACGAGGTCATTTTCCCCTGCACTTGCTATTACCATATCTGCCACAGAACTGTCCAGTCTCGGAACAATGGTGGTATGGAACCGAATACCTTTTCTCAACAGGGCCTGGCATATGATCGATGCAGATGTGAGTCCGTCAGCATCATTATGGGAAATGACCCGCACATGATCGTGATCCTCGATAACTGCAGCTGCCTGCCGGGCCATATCTTTCAGTTTTTTTGTCTCGACATTGAAGTTCAATGGTATCACTCAGTAAATTAAAAATGATAGAACACTTAATTAGTTTTTCTTCCGGGAGTGATCACTTCCCCCGGATGGCTGTAGGTGCCTGCCCCCATCATCATGCCAACATTGATGCTGGTGTTGATGCCGGTGTGCACATCATCGCCCATGATGACTCCGAGCTTCCTCCTGCCGGTATCCACGACCTTGCCCTTCACGGAGCATTTGATGTTCTTCCCGTCATGCCTCAGGTTGGCGACCTTCGTACCGGCACCGAAGTTACATTTTAATCCTATGACGCTGTCACCAAGATAAGAGAGGTGCCCGATCTTGGTGCCATCCATGATGATGCTGTTCTTGACCTCCACCGCATTGCCTATGTGAACATTGTTGCCTATGGCAGTGGATGCCCTGATGAAGCAGTTGGGTCCGATGTCGCAGTCA
>JASKKT010000021.1 GCA_030154025.1 Methanolobus sp. | reverse complement strand
TCGTTTATTGCCGAAGGAGACTTCATCACCCTCCTAATCCCGTCATATTGGATTACAAGTGTTCTATTAAACAATTGCCGTTTTAAATCTTTTGTGGTCAAATTCCGGGGAATTATCACACTGCACTGGCAAGTATCGATGCATTTGACGGTAAATGTCGAATTGTAAGGTCCCATGTTCGATAAAAGACGATGGAAACCTGAGAGTTGAGGTTCTTTTATATATGATAGGAGAAAAGCCCATCGTACTTGTATCTAAATTAATAGGGCCAGGCAGTAGCTGATCTTTAGATCTGTTTTACTAAACACATGCAATTGCCATGCAAGGAACATCAGATTGGAGTTATACCATAAATGCCTGCCTGTATTTTCATCCGGACTGACGTTTTCCACAATCTCTTTCAAGACACGGGTCTACGCGCATGAACGCAGACTTAGGAATGGAGAGGATTTAGAAATCCCTGCCTCATCAAACCCGTGCAAATCTGTGTTAATCCGTGTCTGAAAAAATAAATAGGGAAATACAATAGGCCATAATTCTAAAAAAACACAGATTTACACGGATGAACACGGATTCCAGGAATATTGGATTTACGGCTCTGTAGAAATGCTCATGCAGCATGCATAATACCAACCACAGAGGACACAGAGTTCACAGAGGATCACTTCAATGTGTTTTCATTCCCTGTGTCCTCTGTGAACTCTTGTGGTTCAAATTATGAGACAGGTTTTCTACAAAGCCTGAATGTGTATTATTTATATGTGTTCGGACATTTAAAATAAGGATAGGATCTCAGATTAACCTGATAACCCCTCATTATAATAAGTATAAGCTCAATATATTTATATATACGGTACAATAAAAGACATAGCGTTAAAATCATTCATCCGCTTTGATACAAAACATGACATACCTGCTACAGGGAGTTATTGATCTCATAAGGAGTGAAAAAGTAAAATGTTCGATGGTGCAGTTTCTGAAGTAATCTCGATGGAGGACGCGGCAAACCGGGTCAAGACAGGCATACCCGGCTTTGATGAGCTATGCGGTGGCGGGCTCATCAGGGACAGGACATACCTGATATCCGGCACATCGGGTGCAGGGAAGACCAACTTCTCGATACAGTTCATATATAACGGCATTACCAAGTACGGAGAGAACGGGATCATAGTCGCTACCGAGGAGCGGCCGGAACAGATACGGGAGAACGTCCTGAAGTTCGGCTGGGACCTTGAGGCACTCGAGGAAGAGAACAAGCTCGTGATAATCGACGCATGTTCCACCAAGATCGGCATCCCCTCCCAGGAGAAGTACGTCGATGTGCGGCCCTTCGATATCCGCTCCATGATGGACCAGATAATCGCAACCCAGGAAGAGATAAATGCCCGTCGTGCGCTAATCGACTCCACCACATCCGTAAGCTTCTACCTGCAGGACCCGGCAAAGATAAGGATAGAGCTCCTCAAGCTCAGTACCACCCTGGAGGTCATAGGCCTCACATCCATGATGACCTGTGAGCTGGTGGAAGAGGAGAACCCTTCCAGGTTCGGCGTGGAGAACTTCGTTACCGACGGAACCATTGTGCTCTACTACAAGAGACACGAGAACGTGCGCATGAGAAGCATGGAGATATACAAGATGCGCGGCTCCGACCACAGCAAGAAGATCCACCCCTATGACATAACCCCCGACGGCTTCGTCATTCATCCGCACGAAGAAGTATATTCCATGTTCTGAACGGACGGGGCCAGGACTCCAGCCACAACAAAAGCCATCTCATTTGCCTGGCACCGGTTCACCACTTTTCTTCATTGAAGAGTGAGAATCGGAAAGGATATGTACGCAATTCAGAGAACTGCCATTACACATGATTCCCAAGTCCCGGTAATTTAAAGCCACCTGTTGAAGCGGTAAAATGGAAAAACTGAAAAAGATATCCTGTGGGATTAAAAGCCTGGATGAATTGCTGGGAGGCTTCAGGTCACCGTCCACTATGCTGATAGCAGGGACAGCAGGGGTCGGCAAGACAATCATGGCTTTGCAGATGCTCTCCGAGGCAGCCCGTAACGGGGAAAGTACGCTATATATCCCGATCACCACCGAGAAAGAACATAAGCTCAGGATGTACCATTCTACGCTTGATTTCTTCGATGATTCATTCAGGGTACATCCGATCAACCGCCAGCTTTCTGAAAAAGACCCCCTGACCACGCTCATAGATATCGGCAATGTCATAGACTCTGTCAAACCCGACAGGCTCGTGATCGATCCTGTCACACCTCTTGGCTTCGGGTTTGTGGAACAGGAGCGCAGACGTTTCTTCTATACTCTGGATTCGATGCTGCAGGAGAGGGACATGCTTACCCTGCTTGTGGGAGAACTAGTACGGGAAGAGCTGCACAGGTCAGTCATCAGCCATCTCTCTGACGGGATCATATATCTTTCACGTGCAGATAAGGGGGCAAGAGCTGACCATTACCTTGAATTTGTCAAGATGAGGGGCATTGATCCCGGAAAGAGGTCAGAGATCACATCCTGCAAGCACCTCTATGACATAACATCAAAAGGCTTTACGGTCTACCCACATCTTAAGCCTGAGAAGGACTTCAGACTGGATGACTCACGCGTGGAGGCCGGGATCCCTGGTCTTGACGCCATGCTAGGAGGAGGGATGATAAGGTACAGCAGTACCCTTATTGCAGGAAAGCCTGGCACCGGGAAGAAAATATTCGGTCTTCAGTTTACCTGCCAGGGCCTGCAGAATGGTGAGTCCGCACTGGTAGTGACTTTCGACGACTCCCCCCACCAGTTACTCATGGATGCGAAAAGAATGGGATGGGACCTGCTCCCCCATATCGACACCGGGCAATTACGCTTCATCTGCACCAATCCGGGCAGTATCTATCCTGCAGAACACGCACTCAGGATCAAGAACGACATCGAGGCAACAGGTGCAACAAGAATGTTCTTCGATGGCATCAACAACCTGGAAATATCCATACCTGATCACCTGAAACTACGCGGATACCTGCATTCCCTTACGAGTTACCTTAAAAGCAAGAATATCACATCACTGTTCACAACGGACACTGAATCCTGCGATTGTCCCGGTGACGAGAGAATCGATTTCGCCTACATCATGGATTCCGTGGTGATCCTCCACAGCTCCAATGCAAACAACCGTATGTACATGTGCATAACAAAATCAAGGGGTACAAAGCACAAGAATGCCGTAAGGGAGTATTCTATCACGGAAGAAGGGATCAAACTGCGTACTGATACACTTATGGGATAATAAAGAAAAAGATAGTAGAGATCAGATAGTGCGTACCCGCTTCTCTACGGCGTCACCAAGTTCTGTCAGGCTATAGGAACCGTTATCCTGCTTTATGAGCCCTTTTTCCAGCATTTCCTCAATGATCTTCTTAACAGAGGGACTGGCTACATGCATATTTTTTGCCAGGCGGTCCACGTCCAGTTCATGCTTTGAACCAAGAAGGGAAAGAAGTTTCTGTCTGTTCTTGTTTCCTGTCACAAATCCTATCATGTCTTCCATTTTATCCTCAATATGAATATGGAAGACATAGTATAATTATTTTCTCACTTCATGCCTTATTAAAGAGCATCAGGTCAGATATCGGCCCAAACACAAGTTTTTCGCCATCATCTTATGCTTTTCCACGTATGTTTCAGGCAGATTTACACGGATGAACACGGATTTAGAGAATATTGGGTTTAGAACCCCTGCTACGTCAAATCCGTGCAATCTGTGTTAATCCGTGTCTGAAAAATAGATATGGGGATGTAGTCCGTTTTAATCCAAGGACATGGATTTGCGCAGGTGAACACGGACCTCAGATAATTAGTGCCATTAGATTAGAAAGAGGTTTTAAGAAGTCGCGACACCTGCTTACCTACTACTAGGCCTTAAGGATACATTTATAAACGGTGATGTATATCTAGGTGTGGCGGGCTAGTCCGGGTAGGCCGGCGTTACCTGTAACCCGAAATCGCCGATATGCGGGGGACGAAGCCAAGAGGAGATGTCTGGATCATTTTCAAACCTGCGATCTCAACTGAGAAGCCCCGTCCTGTTTGGATGGTGTTGGTATAAGGGCTTGTTGGAGAACCTGTTCTTATATCTTAACTGCGGGAACCAGTTCAGGACCGGAAGGGAGCAGACCTACCGTGGGCAACTATCGCTTGCAGGGCTGCGGGGTGGAGAAGAGGCCACAGATAATTTGAAGATGTGAAGGGCAGCGACTTGCGGCATGCCCGCTACCTGACTCCAGAAGCATTAAATACATTGCTTGCATTTAGGGACGCATTCTGATAGTGACGAGATAGCCAAGCCCGGTATGGCGCAGGATTGCTAATCCTGTGGTGCTTTGCATCACGGGGGTTCGAATCCCCCTCTCGTCGTCCATATTTTTCTGATTCTTCAGGCATCAGGGCGAAAAGAACTAATCACATGAACTCTTATCCAACAACGTTATGTCAGAGAAAATACCCCTCCCGGTTCTGAACAGTAATCCAAGGAACCAGACGAAGAAGACCGCGTCCTGCAATTCATGTGGCACAGGAGGTTGTAGAGGCGGCTTCGGGATAAAGCAGGGATCTGAAAAGGAAGAGGTGTTCAGGGTCATATTCCTGTACGTTGCCATGGGGATCATTATGTTCGTAGTAGCCTACGGAATAATGCGACTTCTTTCATACATCAGCGGATGAGGTCACTCGTCCGCTTTGGCCGTGGAGCCGACCCTTTTATTTTTTTCCTTCGTTGCTATCCTTTCACCAGCCAGCGGATATCGCTGCACTCTGCCACAGTTCAGGCAGGTGATGTTAAGGCGCCCGTCTTTCAGGCGGGCCCTGCAACTGGCCCCGGGAGAGAGGAAGGAACCACAGCCTTTGCACATTTTCTTTTTCAATTCAGACGGCAGGCTCACCCGATAGCGCATCCCGATCCTTTTTGCCAGGGAAACATACCTGTTGCTTCTTACAGGACTCTCAGCATACTCCCTGCCTGCCAGATCGAACAGGTATACGATACGTTCATATGCGATGTCCTTTGCAGCTGCTTTATTTTTCTGTCTGTGTTTTGCCATGGATCCTTCCTCAGAAAGGGTCAAGGATGATAACATCTGTATTTGGCGCTCCTGATCCGACTATCCTGGAGAACTTATCCGGATCGGCATCCTGTTGGTCAGGGTCATAATGCATAGGTATGGCCACCTTAGGAGAGAGAATAACTGCAGCTTCCGCTGCCTGTTCCTCTTTCATGGGAGAACGACCGCCTATAGGAAGAAGGGCTACATCTACTGAGAAGTTGCGCATCTCGGGTATTACGGCAGTATCGCCTGCGTGATAGATCCTTAGGCCGCCTATTTCGAGTATATATCCAACCCAGCCGTTTTCCGGCTCAGGGGTGGTTTCACCTCCATACGCAGGAACCACATCTATACCCACACCCTTTATCGCAAGTTCACCCGTCAGGGAATCACCTGCTGCGACCCTTCTGGCATCCCCCCTGAAATCAAGGCTGACATTTTCGGGCACAAGAGTTGTTGCATCGCTCTTGCGGACCTTCCGGATAGATTCCGGATGACAGTGCTCATCATATTCCTGTGTTATAAGAAGTATGTCCCCCATATCCTCAAAGGGAACATCATAAGCAGGCAGATAGGGGTCGATGTAGATTATCCTGTCATCCCCTTTGATCATGAAACCCGCATGTCCCAGCCAATCTATTGTCACACTGTCAATTGTTACGCTACCCAAATTATCACTTCACCAGCCTTGAGCCTGTCCTACTATAATAGTACTATATTAGATAGAGATGACGACAGATATATCTTAAGTTTGCTGACCCGGCTAGTTGCGACGACAGTTATATCAGATAAATTGTAAATGAATACTATAACTTACCATCAGGCCCCTTAAGACAGTATGAAAGACATGAACTGCAAGAAAACCAACATCCTCTGCTCCTCAGCAGATCCGGCAAGCAGAAATATCAAAGAGAAGTTACTGTCGATCCGGGAATGGAAACCCGTGGAGGAGCTTCCACGATCGTGGGAAGGCCTCGTCGGCATACTCGAAACTGACACCCACAGGATAATCGAGATAGAACAGCATCACATATACCAGGATCGTATCGATGAGACCATGGAACAGCATGGATATGATACCGACCTCATCATTGTGGCATCCAGGCATAAGAGCAGTGACGGCAGGGCAGTCCTGACAGCACATTTCACAGGCAACATTAAAAGTGCGGATTTTGGCGGGAGGCCTTTTGAGTTGTCCGTACCTGCCCCTTTTATGATCAGTCCCATTCTTCGCAACATGCAGCATCTTGCAAAGGGGACCGGCTTTGAGATAAATATGGAATCCACTCACCACGGCCCCACAGATGTTGCCACGCCAATGGTATACGCCGAGATCGGCAGTGGGCCGGAGCAATGGGTCGATCCGGTTGCAGGAGAGATCGTTGCGAAGGCCATACTGGAAGCTGAGCCGCTAAATCAGCCGGTGGCGATTGGTTTTGGAGGCGGGCACTATGCAAGCAGGCAGACAACGCTTTTACTTGAAGAGAACATCACTTTTGGGCATAATTTCCCAAACCACCAGCTGGGCGATATAGATATTGAACTTATAAGGCAGGCTTTTGACAAGTCCGGGGCAAAGTTCGCATACCTGGACCGGAAATCGATGCCTGCCGGGGAAAGGGACAGGATACAGGGCCTCCTTCAGGAACTTGGATACATAGTATTGCGGGAAGGGGATATAAAGGAGTTAAAAGGTCTTGACTGGGAACTGTTCCGGGAAATCCGCAGGATGGCTGAAGAATTGTGCCCCGGAGGAAGGTTCAGGATAAACGAGGGTTTCAGGAGCGCAGCGACCAGTACGCTGCAGGCAGGGCAGGAGTGTAAGATCTGTGCTGCATTGGTGAACGAGCAATTGTTGCAGGAAACAGCTTCTGTTGACAGGGAGGCGCTATACCGGGCCCTGGAAGAGTTTGCCCCCGTTTATCTTGAAAAGGAGAATGGCACGGTATCCGGACACATACTGGGATTTGGGGAAAAGGTAAGAATAAAGACGCAGGATATCATAAATGAATGCATTAAAATACTAAAAGAGCATTATGAAGTTAAATATATTCCAGAGGAGAATCTAATTTATATAGTGACTGAGAAGTTCAGTCCCGAGATGGCAAAGGGGCTTGGTGTCGGTCCGGGTCCTCTGTATGGAAAGCTGGCCAACAAGGAAACAATTATAGTCAATGGAAATGTTATCGGGCCGGAAATGGTCCACATGCGAAAGATTAAAGAAATCCCATTGACCATTCACTAACAATCACCTGTAACTGAATACACGACATCTGAGGGAAAAAAGATGAAATCCATAGTAGAAGAGGCACTGGCAAGGTCTGAACAGGAAGCGCATCTTCGCAACCCGGCTAGAACCCAGGATCAGAGAGACATCAATGCTGAACTTGAAGAAATGCTGCGTGAGCTGCAAACCAACATCAAGGTAATTGGTTGTGGTGGCGGCGGTTCGAACAGCACGCAAAGGATGGCTGACGAAGGAATAAAGGGTGCAGAGCTTGTTGCGCTCAACACGGATGCACAGCACCTCCTGAACATAAGTGCCGACAGGAAGATACTCATCGGAAGGAAGAAGACAAGAGGACTTGGTGCAGGCAGCCTTCCGCAGATAGGAGAAGACGCAGCCCTTGAGAGCGTGGATGATATTGCCAGCGCAGTACAGGGAAGCGACATGGTATTCATTACAGCCGGACTCGGAGGAGGAACTGGAACAGGTTCAGCCCCAATTGTTGCAGAGGCTGCAAGGGATGCAGGCGCACTGACCATTGCAGTCGTGACACTGCCCTTCAGTGTGGAAGGCCATGTGAGGCGCACAAACGCAGAAGCAGGCCTTGAGAGATTAAGGGATGTGGCAGATACTGTCATCGTCGTACCAAATGACAAGCTGCTGGAAGTAGTCCCCAGGCTGCCCCTTCAGGCAGCATTCAAGGTTTCCGATGAAGTGCTGATGAGAGCCGTAAAAGGCATTACAGAGCTCATCACAAAACCAGGACTTGTCAACCTTGACTTTGCCGATGTAAGGACCGTGATGCAGAACGGAGGAGTTGCCATGATAGGTCTTGGCGAGGCAGAGGGCGAGGCAAAGGCCGTGGAGTCCGTGCAGAAAGCGCTTCGCAGCCCGCTGCTGGACGTTGATATCTCAGGTGCTACATCAGCCCTGGTCAATGTTGTGGGCGGACAGGACATGACCATTGCCGAAGCAGAGAGTGTCGTGCAGGAAGTCTACAACAGGATCGACCCGGAGGCAAGACTGATATGGGGTGCCCAGGTGGACAATTCCCTTGAGAATACCGTGCGTACCATGATCGTGGTTACCGGAGTGAAGTCCCCGCAGATCTACGGCCACGGCGGTGCAAAGAACGTCACCAGGAGATACGGCATAGACTTTGTCAAATGAAGTCCTTATAAAGACGGACTACCGGTTGAACAGTACTGACTGCACTGTTCAATCGAAAGGTATTTTATTATATACGCTATTTAGATGGCTCTATAAATTGCGTTTGGCAAGAATTTACCAAATATATTATCCTATCATCTTATCAAGCTTAACCGGTTGTGAAGTACTTGGCAGAAGAATTTGATATTAAAGAACTTAACAGTAACATAGGCCAGACCCTCAGGTCCTACCTCAGGGTGCTCAAGCTTACAAAGAAACCTTCCAGGGAAGAGTTTCTGACTATAGCAAAGGTTGCCGGGCTGGGAATCCTCGCAATCGGATTTGTAGGGTTCATTATATACGTGTTATTGGTTGAATTGCCGAGAATGGTGTGAACATGGCCGAAGATTCTGCGATATTTGTGGTCAAGACTACTGCAAATCAGGAACGCTCAGTTGCAAACATGCTCACACAGGTCGCACGCAAGGAACATCTTGATATCAGGGCGATAATCGCCCCTGATGAGCTTAAAGGATATGTCCTCATCGAAGCACCCGAACCAGGTGTTGTTGAGCAGGCCATCCAGACAGTCCCCCACGCTAGGACAGTTGTCAAGGGAAGGTCAAGTATCGAGGAGGTTTCCCACTTCCTTACTCCGAAACCCACTGTCACAGGCATAACAGAGGGCGCGATCATTGAGATCACGTCCGGCCCGTTCAAGGGAGAAAGGGCACGTGTCAAGAGAGTGGACGAAGGCCACGAGGAGATCACTGTGGAACTATTCGATGCAGTTGTACCGATACCTATAACTATTCGTGGCGATACTGTAAGAGTCCTCAGGAAAGAAGAAGAGAACAATTCCTGATACAATTTATTTATAATCAAAATTCAATGGTGATGTTCAAATGGCAAATGTCGTTGAAGCACTGGTCCCGGGAGGCAAGGCAAACCCAGGACCACCACTTGGTCCGGCACTTGGTCCCCTGGGGATCAACGTAAAAGCCGTGATCGATAAGATCAATGAGAAAACAAAGGATTACAACGGAATGCAGGTCCCCATCAAGGTAATAGTTGCTGCGGACAAGACATTCGAGATAGAGGTCGGTACACCCCCGACAGCAGCACTGATCCTGAAGGAACTTGGACTTGAGAAGGGGTCAGGAGCCGCAGGGACCACCATGGTAGGCAACCTCACAATCCCGCAGGCCTCCAAGATAGCACGCATGAAGAAGGATGATATGCTTGCATACACCTTAAAGGCCGCTGTCAAGGAAGTCCTCGGGGCATGTGTGCCAATGGGAGTTACCGCTGAAGGAATGCATGCCAGGGAATGTCAGAAGGCCATTGATGAAGGCAAGTTTGACGACGTGCTGGCAGCCGAATCCTGGTAACCGTACTTACTCAGGTTAACCGATAGGTTTAAAACTGTTGTTTAAGTAAAGGTGCCCGTTAGACAGAGTTTCAGCCAGATGACTGAAACTCTAAATAAGCCGTAGTAGACCGGAACGGTCCTGCCTGAACAGTTTGTTCAAACTACGGGAGGTAAAGAATGGCAGAACAAAATATAGTAGAAGCTATTAACAGGTTATTGCAGGAGTCACCACAGCGCAATTTCGCTGAGAGTGTGGACCTGGCTATAAACCTGAAGAATCTTGACATGAGTCAGCCTAAAAACCGTGTCGATGAAGAGATATTATTACCGCACGGTTTAGGAAAGGACCTCAAGATCGCTGTTTTTGCGAAAGGAGAAGTAGGTCTCCAGGCAAAGGAAGCGGGTGTCCAGTACATATTCACGGACACGGACATCGCTGATCTCGGTGCTGACAAGGCACGCGCAAGAGCTATTGCCAACGAATGTGACTTCTTCATTGCCGAAGTTCAGTATATGGCCCAGATCGGTAAGAATCTGGGTGCGATCCTTGGTCCGAGAGGAAAGATGCCAACACCCCTGCCACCTGGCAAGAATGTCGGCGATCTTGTGAACAACGCAAAAAGCTCCATCAGGATAAGATCGAAAGACAGGCTTACGTTCCACGTATCTGTCGGACGTAAGGATATGGATGTCAACAAACTGGCAGACAATGTAGAAACTGTCCTGAACAGGGTCGAGCAAGCTCTTGAGAAGGGTAAGCATAACATAAGATCGATCTATGTTACGACCACCATGGGCAAATCCGTGAAGGTGGTATAAATGGAAGACATTCACCACGCAGAGCGCGTACCTCAATGGAAGAAAGAGGAAGTTGAGGAGATCAAGGAACTCATCAGGAAGTATCCCCTGTTCGGAGTAGTGGGTGTCGCCGGAATTCCTGCAAAGCAGCTTCAGAAAATGAGAAGGGACCTTCAGGGTACTGCTGTTTTGAAGGTTGCAAGGAACACACTCATCAAGAGGGCATTTGACGAATCACACGAAGATGTCATGAAGATGGATGATTACATCGACGTGCAGACAGCCCTTATCTTCACCGAACAGAATCCGTTCAAACTTTATAAAGTGCTTGAACAGAGCAAGAGTCCCTCACCCATAAAGGGAGGAACTGTTGCACCCAAGGACATTGTCGTTGAGGCAGGTCCGACTGGTTTCCCGCCAGGACCCATACTCGGAGAGATGCAGAGTGTAGGCATACCGGCTGCAATCGATGCCGGGAAAGTAGTGGTCAGGGAAACGAAGACTGTTGCAAAGGAAGGAGAGGTCGTCTCCCAGAAACTTGCAGCCATGCTCACAAGGCTTGAGGTTTACCCGATGATAGTGGGTCTGGATCTCAGGGCAGTCCTTGAGGCAGGTTCAGTCTTTACACCGGACGTACTGGCCATCGATGAGACAAAGTTCTTGTCAGATGTTATGCTGGCAGCCCGGCAGGCACTCAACCTCTCAGTCTATGCAGCATACCCGACCGCAGACAACATCCGCGCGATCATTGCAAAGGCTACAACAGAGTCACGCAACCTTGGTATCAACGCAGCTGTGCTCGAGCCTGACATCATGGATGCCCTGCTTGGAAAAGCATACTCACAGATGCTTGCAGTGGCATCTGCAGCTTCAGATGTTAACGGGGAAGCGATCGACGACGAGCTGAAAGATGCCCTTGGCGCAAGGGCGTCAGCAGCAGCGGTCGTAAGCGAAACAACTGCAACTGAGACAGTTGAAGAGAAGGAAGAAGAGGAAGAGAACAGCGAAGAGGAAGGAATGGCCGGACTCGGAGCTCTTTTCGGATGAACAGGATGGATATAATTACAGATTTACATTAATAAACAAAAGGTGATTTCACATGGAATACATATACGCAGCACTTTTATTGCACAAAGCAGGTAAAGAGATTACAGAAGCAACAGTCACTGCCGTACTTCAGGCAGCAGGTGTAGAGGTCAACGATGCACGCGCAAAGGCACTCATCGCAGCCCTTGAAGGCGTAGACATCGAGGAAGCAATGGCAACCGCAGCAGTTGCAGCAGCACCAGCAGCAGCCGCAGCAGCACCAGCAGCAGCCGCAGCAGCACCAGCAGCAGAAGCCAAGAGCGAAGAAGAAGACAAGGAAGAGGCAGAAGAGAGCGGAATGGCCGGTCTCGGTGCACTCTTCGGGTAAACACGTATCATTACTGCTCGCCTTGTGCGAGCAACTCTCTTTTTATTTCATCGGATTCAGGCTTAACAAACAGCATCCTAAGACTGATCCATCGATGCACGGTCCGATAGTCCGCAATCGTGAACTGCCTTGCTTTTTGCAAGATTCTTAAGTCCTCTTAAAGAACATTATCCCGAAGAGTACAATTGCACTCAGGAAACCTATTATCCCGACCAGAGGCAGGTATCCGGCTCCTTCGGCTGCCAGATAGGTCGATGTTATGAGGATTGCCAGCAGGAAGACATATTTAGAGATAGTGTCTGCGAGCTTATATCTTTTGATCTCACTGCTCTTTTTCTCTAACTTCTCTATCCTGTAGCCGCGAATTGTCTCGATCACATCACTAACGCCCTGCGGAAGGTTCTTGACTATCTCCAGATATCTGTCCCCTTCCAGCTGCAGGTACTCGGCAGCCTCAAAGGGCGAATACCTCTTCATAAAGACCTGGGTGATGAGAGGCCTGGCATCCTCCAGCAGGTTGAACTTCGGATCAAGCTCCAGGCAGTTTGCCTCGATCAGTATCAAAGCTCTTTCAAGGGTTGAGAACTCACTTGGAAGGGACAGGTTGTACTTAAGTCCCAGGGTGGCATAGTTATCACTCTGCCTCTCACCCACGGAATAATTCTGTTTTGATATGATGTCGTCAAGGTCTA
The DNA here is from genome assembly GCA_030154025.1 of Methanolobus sp. GTDB lineage: Archaea > Halobacteriota > Methanosarcinia > Methanosarcinales > Methanosarcinaceae > Methanolobus. The sequence goes on along the minus strand of JASKKT010000021.1, from coordinate 25,470 downwards.
TCTTGAAACGGCGGACATCGATATCCTCCTTGTAGATTCCGGATATTTTCAGGAAAGCCTCAAAAACGATATCCACTTTTTTCTTGTATATGCCATAGAAAAGATTAAGCATATTGCGGCGCAGTTCATCGTCAATGCTGCCCACAGCTCCAAAATCGATGTAAGCTATACCGTCCTCCTGGAGGAGTATATTGGAACTATGCGGATCAGCATGGTAGAAACCGTCAATATAGACCTGTTTGAGGTAACTGCTGCTGATCAGCTTTGCATACCATCTTCTTTTATCAGCAGGTATCTGGGAAAGCTTCCTGACAGGTATGCCCTCCATATAATCCATGATAAGGACATTCTCAGTGGAGAAATCCTCATAGACTCCAGGTACATGTATCCCTTCCACGCCTTCAAAGTTATCCCTGAAGCGCTTAAGGTTCCTTGCCTCGTTCCTCAGGTCCAGCTCCCTGTTCAGCACGTCCTTGAACTCAAAAAGAAAGGCATCAATATCGAAATTACTGCCAAGCCCCAGTGCCCTCACTATCAAGGGCTTGAGGTCGTCCAGGATTGCAAGGTCCAGATTGATGACGTTGATAAGATCGGGTTTTGTGATCTTTACAGCAACCTTCTTACCCTGGTACACGGCTTCATAGACCTGTGCAATAGAGGCGCATGCAATGGGAGTGGTATTGAACTCATCGAACACCTCAAGCACATCGAAGTCCCTGCCAATGCCGGCAGCATCCGATGGCCTGCAAGCGAATCCGCCAAAAGAAACCTTCATCAGCTCAAACTCAACCCTCCTCACATTATCCTGGAGATGGGAAAGCTCTTCCACATAAACAGAAGGGACAAGGTCCGGCCTCTTGCTCAGCATCTGCCCAAGCTTGACAAAGGTGGGGCCAAGTTCCTCCAGCGCCATCCGCAGATTCTCAGCATTCTTCCTGTTCCTGAGGTCTGCCGTACACAGGTTGCGCCTGTTTGAAACATAGTAACTGTTGACTTCGCTGTAAAGAACACTAAAAAGATCGTACTTGTAGAATACCCTGAAAATAGTGATATATCTGCGGAGTTTTTTGAACATCATTTTATTATTTGACCTGTAACTAGATATATTTTCGTATTCTCCTGCCCCTTTTAACAAGATGGCACCTTATGAGGACCTTTTCAAATGGTAACACTAAACAACTATTTATAACAGGCTTCTTATGTACAGAGTGATTCCGGCCGTTGTATCCACATAGGGAAAGCGATGAACATGACAACTGAAGCACCTATTATAGAGCTCAAAGATATCTCGTACTTCTACGCCAGCAGTAAGACAAAGGCTCTTGACAGTGTCAGCCTGAAGATCTATCCCGGCGAGAAGATAGCTATCCTCGGGGCGAACGGAGCCGGGAAGTCGACACTGTTCAGGCATCTCAACGGCATACTTAGACCAAGCTCTGGCCAGGTCCTTATCAACGGGCAAGAGATCACGCGCAAGAACATAAAGCAGGTAAGGCAGACAGTGGGGATGGTCTTCCAGAATCCTGACGACCAGATACTGGCTCCTACGGTGGAACAGGATGTTGCCTTCGGGCCAATGAACATGGGGCTTCCCGTGGAAGAAGTTGAAAGAAGGGTTGCTGAAGCCCTTGAACTTGTACACATGTCCGGCTTTGAGGAACGCTCACCTCATCACCTCAGCGGAGGGCAGAAAAAGCTTGTTGCCATTGCCGGGATACTTGCCATGCGACCCAGGGTAGTCGTACTTGATGAACCTACAGCAGGACTGGATCCCCTGACAGCCAGCCAGGTGATCAATATGATAGAGGAAATGAACCTGCAGCTGGGGATCACCGTGATACTTTCCACCCATGATGTCGATATAGTGCCTTCTTTCGCTGAAAGGGTATATGTTATCCGCGACGGTAGGATTGGCGCAGAAGGAACTCCTGAAGAGATATTCAGCAAATGTGATCTTCTCACACATGCACACCTGCGGATGCCCAGGATAGCAGAGGTATTCAGGCTGCTGCAGGAAAGCGGAATCGATGCAGACATACAGATAACGCCATCCGAAGCCAGGGACGAGATATTGCGTCTGCTCAGGATACATGCACAATGACAAGGGCAAAAGAATGCAGATAACTCTTACCGACATCGAGAGGGAATCCTATAAGGACAGTCCGGTCCACAATCTGGATGGGCGCGTCAAGATACTTGCTACCATCGCCATTATAGTTTTTGCAGTAAGTCTTCCCCGGATAGATGACAGTAATTTCACCCGCCTGCTGGTAGTCGAGATATACCTGATACTTCTCATATTGCTGGCAAGGCTCAATCCCCTGTATGTGCTTCTCAGGTTCCTCGCTGTGTTACCTTTCGGGCTTGCCATGATCCTTGTGCAGCCTTTCATCAGGCAGCCTTTCATTGATACGTTCACACTGTATCCGGTCGCTCTTCCCTTTGGCTTGACGATTACCTACGAAGGCATATATTTCGGCCTCAACCTGCTGGCAAAATATGTGGTCAGCGTGACAGCGATCATACTGCTGTCCTCGACAACTAAAATGAACGACATGGTTGTCTCGGCAAGGCGCCTTGGAGTACCCGGGGAATTCACGCTGCTGCTTACGATGATGGTCAGATACCTCTTTGTGTTCTGGATCGTGCTCAAGCGCATCAGGGTAGCCCAGCAGACACGCCTTTTTGACATCTGGAACAAAAAGACACCCCGCAGGTGGATACTCGAGCAGGTCGGATACACCATCAGTTCCCTCTTTGTACGCTCCTATGAACAGGGTGAAAGGACCTACATCAGCATGCTTTGCAGGGGATATGGCGGCGAGGCTGCCAATATGTATGTGCACAGAAGGAAACTCGATTATAAGGATATGCTGTTCTCCGTAGCCACAGCAGCAATGATCATAATACTTGCTCTGGCTTGAGACACAGAAAAAAGGATAAGAGACAACGGCGGTCCTGCCTCAATGCAGCAACATCCGCCGTTAGTACTGATAGTCAGTTTAATCCACTATCTTTTCTTCATTACTTTACCCAAGGCAAGGCCAATCCCAAGCATGATCAAAGTGCCGATAACAATGGCTCCTACCTCTCCTGCCTTACCATGACCCTCAATGGAATAATCAGGCATAGGGGACTCGAACACAGGAGCAAGCTCTTCCAGGGCGCTCATTCGTTCTTCACCCAGCACGCCTTCTGCCGCACTCTCAAGACCGTCAGGGTCCGAGGAGGCAAGGAATGGTGCAAGTATCGAGATCACCAGGGCAATAACTAGACCTGCATAAAGAAACTTGGTATTGCGTTTGCCCGAGATAGTTGCGTTCATGCGACACTTCCTCCGTGTTCAGGGTTCAGAAAGGAATTCTCAAGAAGGTCGGGCCTTGAGCGCTCTATAGCCGCAATGGCTATGGCGGTAATAAGTCCTTCCCCTACGAAGCCTATTACCAGATGGTAAGTCCCCATCGCCGTTATGCCTGCAACAAGAGGGAACAGGCCTGCAACTGTCAGCTGTACGGATGCAGCAATGGCCGATATGAGAAGACCGGCCCAGGCCCCTATGAAAGAGGCAGACTTCATTCCAAGTTTCATTTTCCTTAATGTCACGAAAGCATAGTATCCCGTGAAACCTGAAATGACACCCATGTTCAGGATATTGGCGCCCATTGCTGTTATGCCTCCGTCCGCAAAGACAAAACCCTGGACCAGCAGCACCAGTGTCAATACGAGTACTCCGGCCATTGGGCTTGCGAAGATTATAGCTACAAGCGTTGCGCCGACCATGTGGCCGCTGGTGCCCATGCCTATTGGGATGTTAAGTGCCTGTATGGCAAATATCCCGGCTGCAAGAGCTGCCAGGACAGGCACTTTCATGTCATCCATCTCCCTCCTTGCCCACCTGAATGACAGGTAGATGAAGGGAAGAGCAATGACCCAGTAAACAAGGGCATGACTTAGGGGTAAGAATGAATCCGGTATATGCATTATGCTTATCCTCCAACCGATTTAGCAGTTATCTAGTCTGAACTTCGATATGAAAAATTCTAAATATTGTAACACTCCTGCATACAGGTACAATGGTATATATTTCTTTTGGACTACAATTTTATACGTTCGTAATACTAAAAAGCGTTCTGTAATATTTCTCAATGGCGCAGGATGCCAGGCAATCCATACAGTATAACACTCCAGTGACTATTACATTTATCATGTAGAAAGGTATAATTCCGGCCAAAGAAAGAGATTCACAATGGCAAACTTTTCACCGATCACTGCCGCAAAGGCCCTCTGGCAGATGCGGATCAGAAAGAGACCTTTCGTCCTCTCCCATGCAGTAAACTCTTCATGCAACATGAGATGCAGGTTCTGCGAGTACTGGAAAGAGAAAGGCCCCCAGATGGAACTTGAAGAGATATTCCGGTTACTGGATGAGGCAAGGGATTTTGGCATACAGGTCTACAATGCCTGGACTGTCGAGCCGTTATTGAGAAGCGACCTGCCGCAGATATTCGAGCATGCAAAATCCCTCGGCATGACCACATCCATGATCACCAACGGCCTACTCCTGGAAAAAAGAGCGGAGGAACTTGTTCACCTTGACTACCTTTCCGTCTCAGTCGATGGCACTTCCAGTTATAAGGATATACGGGGGATAGACCTTGACAGGATACTTCCCGGCATCATCAAGGCAAGACAAGTCATAGGCAAGCCGCTGCTCCTGAACTGTGTCATCAGCGGGAAGAACCTTGACGACATCGGAGAGCTCATTGGGCTTGCAAGGGACCATGACCTGAAGATATCCTTTGAGCCAATGTATGAATTCGGAGGCATTGCCGAAGACACCTGGGATGAGCTTGGGATAAGGGATATGGACAAATACCGCGCTACCGTGGACATGATCATCGAAATGAAAAAACAGGGTTATCCCATAATTAACTCCCTGACCTATCTTGCCATGGTAAGGGACCTGCGGACGGACTATAAATGCCACGCCAACGACCTGATACTCTGCGTGGCGGCAGACGGCAGCATAGAGAACTGCAGGGTGCACAGGCAGCCGCTTGGCAATATCAGTGAAGGCATTGCCAATGTGTGGGAGAGGACACGTGAGGAAAGGAAGAGTAAGGCAGAGAACTGCGAAAAATGCCTTTTCTTCGGCTATGTGGAGAACAGCCTGCTCTATGACTTCAATCTGGAGGTCATGCGTCACTATGACTGGATGTAAGACCGGGCATTAAACAAAGACTAATTATATATAATTTGATTAATAATATGAGGGATATCAGTGGCAGGTCGATCCCATGATATCTCCAAAAACCCATATTCTCCCTATTTCCGTATTGTTCATCCTTTTGGCTTTGGCGGTCACAACAATCGCATGCGCAGAGACCACCGTACAGATATCCCCTGAATCGGTGCGGGTCAACGAGACCGGGAACTTCTCAGTCGAAGTGTTCATCGAGCCTGATGCACCGGTCTCAGGTGCCGAGTTCGCACTGACGTACGACCCTTCACTGTTGGAGGTCACCCGTGTCTCAGAAGGCTCTTTCCTTAAGCAGAGCGGAGATCAGATCATGTTCTCGCCCGGCACCACTGATAATATCAATGGCACGGTCAGTGGCGTGTACGGGTTCATGCTGGGCAGGGAAAGGGCACTCAGAGCAGGTACGTTCGCAAGCATAGAGTTTACTGCCCTGGGAAATGAAGATATAGCCCTCATAGAACTCAGGGATGTTACGGTCACAAATTCCACGGGTGCAAAACTGCCGGTCTCAGTCACCAACGGAAAAGCACTCATAGGCAACGTAAAGGAGTCAGACGGGGCAAAGCAGGCAGGTCACCAGCAACTGGCATTAGGAATTCTTGCACTGGCTGGATTACTGCTGGCTGCAAGGAGAAAAGTGTAAGCTTATACTGTCTGCGAACATGTTTATGCAGTCTTTCCCGGGAGCCTGACAGAGACCCGGTCACCATTGTGCAGGCCCAATGTTCGTGCTGCACTGCCCTGGTTAACTGCGATCTCGAAAAACCCGTGGCTTCCTATAAGGCAAAGCAGGTCACCGACAGCAGTCTGTCCGTAAGTCTGCAGGAAGGGAATATTGCGGTCCTTTATCTGCAGCATCGTTCCGGAAGGGACCTTTTGGGATATAAGGTCACGAGGGATATTAGTGATCACATTCCCGAAATCATCAATAAAGATGACCTCTGCCCCTATGCAATCATCCCGCACGAGCACGCCTGAAATGTCAAGATCGACATGATCATCGATCCTGCCACCAGCTTCCTTTACATCCATACCTTTTGCGATAAGGGCCCCTATACGCGCAAAGATATCCCTGCCGTGAAAGGTGGATGAGACTGCACCCAGAAGATCCCTGTTGGTGATCTCGAATACCTCCGGAGCACCCAGCTTCCTTGCCGCAGGGACCATGAGACCGTTGTCAGGACCCACGAAATGCTGCCCCCCTGAGCGGATAACGATTGGCCTGCGGGGAGTGCCCACTCCGGGATCCACAACCGCTACATGCACTGTCCCTGCAGGGAAATACTCGACAACGCTAGAGAGCGCAAAGGCGCCTGCGCGTATATCTGCATGAGGTACCGAGTGGGTGACATCCACGATATCCGTGCCGGGACAGATACTGAGTATCACAGCCTTAAGCGATGCAGGGTAGAGGGTGCCGAAATCAGTTGTCAGGGTCACTATTGCCATAATAGATGGATTTACGTGGCACTATAAAACCTGCATGATACACAGAAGATACCTTGGAAAGAGAAAGCAACAAAAAAGAAAATGGTAAGAAAACAAAGTAATGCCCGGAGGCATTACTTTAAGAGGTTGTAGCTCTTGTTGACGATCTTCAGCGCGCAGAAGTCACCGCACATTGTGCATGCATCCTCATCGCCTGGTGCTCTGCTGTTCCTGATGCTCCTTGCCAGTTCCGGGTCGAGTGCCAGCTTGTACATTCCTTCCCAGTCGAGTTTTGCACGTGCCCTGCCCATTGCAAGGTCAATCTCACGGGCGGTTTCGGGGTACTTGACCATGTCACCGACGTGTGCTGCGATCTTTGATGTCTTGACACCCTCAACTACGTCCTGGAGGTTTGGAAGTGCAAGGTGTTCTGCCGGTGTAACGTAACAGAGGAAGTCACAGCCTGCTGCTGCAGAAGCTGATGCACCGATGGCTGTCACTATGTGGTCCCGACCTGCACCGATGTCTGATACGAGCGGACCGAGCATGTAGAAAGGTTTTCCACCGCTCATTGCCTTCATGAGCTTGACGTTCATCTCTACCTGGTCAAGTGGTACGTGACCTGGTCCTTCTACGATTACCTGAAGGTCGTATTTGTCGTGTGCTTTCTGTGCGCACTCAGAGTTGATGATGAGCTCCTGGACCTGTGCCCTGTCAGTTGCATCGTGGACTGCACCTGCGCGCATTCCATTACCGGTTGAAAGAGTAACTTCGTGTTCCTTGAGGATCTCACAAAGGTAGTCGAAGTCCTGATAAAGTGGGTTTTCCTTCTCGTTGTGCAGCATCCATGTGCTCATGAATGCACCTCCACGGGAACAGAGACCGCCGTATCTGCCATGTGCCTTCAGCCTGTCAATGACAATGTTGTTGATACCTGTGTGGATGGCCATGAAGTTGGTACCGAGCTTTGCCTGCTCCTCGGTTGCATACCAGAGGTCATCCTCGGTCATGTGGACAATGGAACCATCCCTCTTTGCTGCAGTGATGAATGCCTGGTAGAGCGGCACAGAGCCTACTGAAAGGGAGATTGCGTCACAGACCTTCTTCCTTATCCCAAGGAAGTCACCGCCGGTACCGAGTTCCATGAGTGTGTCTGCGCCTGCTGCCTCTGCAGCCTTTGCCTTTGCAACTTCCATTTCCTCATCAACAATGTCTGATGATGCACCGATGGATGCATTGACCTTGGTCCTTAAGCCTTCACCAATACCGCAGAGCTTTATATCCCTGTAGGGGGTCATTGGGATAACGATCCTGCCTGCTGCAATTCCGCGCCTTATGAACTCAGGGTCCTTTCCTTCGTTCTTGGCTACGATCTTCATCTCTTCCGTGATCTTACCGTTCTTTGCATCTGTTACTATAGTCATGATCTGTTCCTCGCTGTTTGATGTACCCTAGAAGAATCATATCATATATAACTTTTTTTAAAAATTTTACTTTAACATAATTCAAGTTAACTTTAGTTCATAAACTGCATTAGAACATCGGATTGGGCATTCGCAAAAATCGCTATGCTCAGTAACGTATAACAGATTATAATCGCCCCGCATGACGTGGATAAGCTTCACTTGTGTATGGGCCAACTAAACTTGCTTTGTGTTGACCAGAGAATTACTCGGGCAGGAGAATCAGGCAGGTTTCCCCTTCAAAAAGACAACAGACCAAAGTGAAAAAGACCATGTGAAAAGGGACTGAAGAAATAGGAAAGTATGGCTACGCCCGTCATTCCTTTTTTTCCTGCAGGGAATCGATATCCTCCGCAAGTTTACGGAACGTGCGCATGTTCTCCCTGTGAAGGGAAACCATCAGGTCGCTCAGCATCCCGAAAAAGAACATCTGGAAGCCTGCAAGAAGAAGAATGGCAGTCAGTATTGTAAGGGGTATGCGGGTCACGCCCTGCACCCACTGGAGGACCACGAAAAGACCTGTGACAAGACCCGCCAGCATGAATACCACACCTATGATACCGAAGTAGAACATCGGATTATGCAGCTTTGCCATGCGGTATATGGTCTTGGCTATCCTGGCGCCGTCCTTGAGCGGATTGAGCTTGGTATCAGCCTTATGATGCCTTTTGAGGTACGATATAGGAACAACCTTTATCCGGTGGTCTTTCTTGATACTGTCAATAGTCATCTCGGACTCTATCTCAAAACCTATCTCCCTCAGCTCAAAAGACTTTACCGCCTTGCGGGTGTATCCCCTGTAACCTGTCAGGATGTCTTCAAGCCATTCCCCGTAAGCAAAGCCAAAAAGCTTGTTAAGTACCCGGTTGCCAAAGTGGTTCAGCTTCGTAAATGCACCTGCCTCATAATCCGCAAACCTGTTGCCCATCACATGATCGGCAGTGCCGTCCATGAGAGGTTCCATGATCGCGTGTATATCGCTTGCAAGATAGGTGCCGTCACCATCCACCATTACAAGGTACTCGCTGTTGATAATAGCGAACGCTTCCTGGATGGCCTGACCTTTACCTTTGCCGCTCTGGACGATGACACGTGCGCCCTCGGCCTCTGCCAGGCGGCGTGTATCGTCAGTACTGTGACCATCGATCACGAGGATATTATCAAAGCCCTCGGACCTGAAATCCCTTATCAGCTGTCCGATGGTAGCTTCTTCGTTCAGTGTGGGTATCAGGACACACACTTCTTCATTCGACAATGTACTCACACTTGTCCGCTTAGAGCTTAGAGGAGACCCATGCTGTCAAGCTGCTGCCTTACGACCTCAACACCCTGCTCACAGTTCTCAGGGGACTTGCCGCCGGTGACGACCAACTTGCCTGAGCTGAAGATGAGCACTACTACCTTGGGATTCTCGATACGGTACACAAGTCCCGGGAACTGCTCGGGTTCGTACTCGATGTTCTCAAGACCAAGACCGATAGCTATTGCATTCAGGTTAAGGACTGCCTGCAGGTCTGCGGAAGCGACTATGTTCTGCACGGTTATCTCAGGCTTTTCGATAGTCTTGATGCCGATCGCGTTGAGCTTTTTGGCCATGTTGCCTATGACGGTATGGACATCATCCACATTCTTTGCGCCTGTGCATACCACTTTTCCAGATGTGAACACCAAGAATGCAGCCTTCGGGTCGGAAACCCTGTAAACGAGGCCGGGAAATTTCTGCTTATTGTACTCTGCACCCTCGAACTCGGCCTCGATCTTGGTAAGGTCGAACTCTTCTGCAAGCTTTGTAGACGCTACTACATTCTCGATCTTGATGTTATAATCTGACATGGTATATCCTCGTATTTAAAGCGGAGTTATATTCAGCGATTGGATATATAAACTTATACCCTCTTGTTTATATATCTTTTTAAATAATGCCTTCAAGTGAGGCACGACCCACCTATGCATAGACAGGGCAACATCCTATATAAAGTATTTACCCTTCCATTTTCTTGAGGCCCGTAAGGATAGAATCATACTTGCTGCACACACGCTCAACAAGGCTGCCATCCAGGTTCCTGTGTGTGGGGACAAGTATATCGGCTCCCTCGCTTACATTGATACCCCCGCCGGACAGGCCGTAGTCAGGAGCTATTACTATACCCTCCGAGGATACCCCAAGCCTCAGGTCCTTGACGATGCGGGCAACCATCTCGGTTGCAGGCCTGACCTTTTTACTGAAAACAAGGGCCTTTGAAACATACCTTTCCTCAAGGTCCTCTATAAGAGCAATACTCTCCCTCACTTTCTCAGGATCGGAAATATTTTCCAGGGCCTTAATCGCTTCTGTCAGGTCGCTGAACGTTGTGGAGCCCACTTCTATGATCTCGCCGTCATAGTACCTGCTGACGCGCTCCCTGTAGCCCCTGGAAACCACAAGCTTGTAGATATCGGCAAGTTCCTCCAGTTCCTCTTCCGTGGGATCGTAGGCATTGATGACCCTGTATTCACGGATGCCGCACATCTCCATAAGGGACTCGTACATGGGAGTGACTCCCAAGAACCTGCGCCCAAGCCATTTGTTGAGACCGCTCTGTCCGCTCTGCTGCCTGGAAAGCTCTACAATCTTCTTTTTGATGAGCTCGGGGTCATTTGACTCGAGGCCGAAATAATCAGCAAACAGAGGAGCCGTCTTCAGCAATTTGGTCCTTCCGTGGGGAACTGCCTCGATGAGTCCCCTTTCCTTAAGCTCACGTATGTGATCGTAAGCGGAGTTACCCCGCTGGTCTATCAGGTCCGACTGGATAATAGGCTGGTGATACGCTATCATAGAAAGAGTGCGCAGCATCGGGGTGCTCAGCTCCTTGGGCGCGAAGGGACGCACTACATCCGTGTAGGCCGGTTTTACCTGCATCACGTAGCGTTCGCCAATGTCGAGTATCTCGATGCCGCTTTCACGTGCCGTATAATCATCGACCAGGCTCCTGACTATTGGAATTACCTGTTTTTTGGGCTTGTTGATCAGTCTTGCCAGTGTTGCAGCATCAATAGCCGAACCGGCAGCAAAAAGAGCCGCCTCGATTGCTTCCCTGTCACTCATTCTTGCAGTGCACCTCTTTATACTGCCCCAGTGCCGCCACTGAACGGATACACGTACAGCTCGCCAAAGAATTCCTTCTGCGTAAGCCATATCTTCTTCTCGGTTGCAAGGAAGAGCAGGGACACATAGGTCATTATGTTCTCGGACCGGTCCTCGCCCAGGAGATCGGAGAGCTTCACGAACTCCTGGCTCTCAAGCTCACGCCTGAGCTTCTCTCCGAGGCTTTTGACACGTCCCAGGATGTCCTCTTCGTGGGCAATGCCCAGCACCTCATCAGTGGTAACGGCAGAGCGCTCCTCAAGTCTCCTGCGGATGCTGCGGTCTTTCCTCCGGGTCTCCACCTTTTCAGCTTTCTGAAGCTCAAGTATAAGCTCCTGCAGGGTTACCGGGCGTGTTGCCTGGCGGCGGATGGGAAGTTTTGGCACGGGATAGTCATCCACATCATAGAAATCAAGGTCATCCCCAAAATCTTCGAACCCATCGTCCTCCTGTTCCTCCTGGATGATACCTGTTGACTTCATCCTCAGGAGAATAGAAGCATACAGCAGCGTCCTGCCCGAAATGCGCAGGTCCATCATCTGCATCTGCTCTATACGTTCAAGGAATACATCGGTGACACTCACTATATCGATGTCCCATGGGTTGATATCACCGTTCTTTGCAAGATTGACCAGTATCTCCACAGGCTCGCTGAGCACATCCTCCGAGAACTCTATCCGGGAGCTGTCAACGCCCAGTGCCCTGAGAGTTTCCATAAATTCAGGGTCTATGAATCCCTGCAGGACAGACTTCACCGGCTGTATAGTATCCAGAGGCATACCTATATCCGGACCTATATCTTCAATGAGTTCGCTCAACGCAATTTCACTCCTGTGATGCTTGTAATGTTGTTTTCCTGCATGGCAACACCTATTGTCCTTTCTGCGGCCTCTATCATGGGTTTCCTCAGGGAGACCACAATGAACTGGGCATTCTCCACAGCCTTTTTCACACGCTGGGCAACTTTCCCTGCATTGGAACCGTCAAGGAACATGTCAATCTCATCGAATGCATAGAAGGGGGCAGGACGGTACTGCTGGATAGCGAACACGAATGCCAGTGCTGTAAGACTTTTCTCTCCTCCGGACATAGCCTCCAGGCGCTGCAGGGTCTTCTCCCTGGGTTGCGCCTTCAGGGTAAGCCCGCCGGAGAAGGGGTCATCGTAACTATCAAGGACAAGTTCCCCCGATCCGTCGGAGAGCTCGTTGAATATCTCCTTGAAAGCCCCGTTGATCCCATGGAAGGCCTCCATGAAAGTATCTTTCTTGAGCTGTTCATACTGCTGGATCCTCTCAAGTATCTGCTCCCTTTCCCGGGAAAGGGTGTCACGTCTTGTGACAAGCTCGTTGAGCCGCAGTTCCACCTCATCGTATTCGTCAATAGCCCGCATGTTGACCGGCTCAAGCCTTTCCATAGCCTTTTCTATGGAAGCTATCCTTGTGCGCACGGTCTCATAATTAGGAACTTTATCTGTGTCCTCGATACCACGCCTCTGCAGTTCCTCACCCAGCTCTTCCACCTGCTCTTGCAGGGCAACTTTTGTGGCCTCAAGTGCCATTTTGTGACGCTGGGCCTCATCATACTTGGACCTGGTAGCGTCCAGCTGCTTCCTGGCAGCTATGTGCTCCTCATGAAGTGCAGTACGCTGCTGCTGCATTTCCTTCAGCTTTCCGGCAAGCTCTTCTTCACGCTGCTTTTTCTCAAGGAGGGACTTCTCGAGCTCCTCTATCTGGTCTTTTAAATCCTTTACGCGCTGCTTATGGGAGGATTTCTTCTCCTCCATTGTCCTGATAAGCTCCCTGTTCTCTTCCATCTTGGAGCTGGAATAATCCCTGTCAAGTTTAAGCGCATTTATATCTGATTCAATGTCACGTACCCTGTTGTCAAGGCGCCTGATCTCCTCATCCAGCTGCTCTGCCTGGCGGTTAAGCTCGGGAACCTGAGAGCCTGCAAGCTTTTCTTCAAGTATAGAGATGTCCTTTTCCAGTGATTCCACAACCAGGCCCTTCTCCTCCTTGTCAGAGACTATCCTTTCCATTTCCTCCCTGAGCTGCTTACGGGATTCTTCAATAGCTGCAAGTTCGGCATTCTTGGATTCGATAAGCTGGATGAGGCGCTCGCCCCTTCCTGCTATCTCTTCGAGCTGCATCTCCTTCCTGGATATTTCCTTATCATGTTCATTGATCTCACGGTTGACCTGGGAGATATGCCCTTCGATCTGGTCCAGCTTCTTGATAGCAGTACTGCGCCTTGAATCGAACTCGGTTATCTTCTCGGCAAGCTTCACAAGCTTATCCTTCTCTGAAGCCGCGAACGAAAGACCGGAGCGCTGCTGCTTGGAACCTCCAACCATTGCACCGCTCTTCTCCACCATATCGCCCTCCAGGGTCACCATCCTCAGGCCACCCATCAGGCGGCGGGCATTGGTCAGCGTGTCGACGATCAGAGTGTCCCTGAAAACGTACCAGAATGCAGACTCGAACTTAGGGTCAAAATCAATGAGATCTATGGCATAACCAACAACACCCTGCCTGTCGGAGAGATCCTTATAGGGCCTGCGCTGCTCCATCTTGTTCAGGGGAAGGAACGTTGCCCTGCCACCCTGCCTCTGCTTAAGATAATCAATAGCCCTTGCAGCATCCTCATCATTCTCCACGACTACGGCCTGCATCTTGCCGCCTGCTGCTATCTCAAGGGCAGTAGAGTATTTCTGGTTCACACTTCCAAGCTCTGCGATAGTACCGTATATTCCGGGAAGGCCGTGATGCTTTTTCTCATTCATCACCATTTCCACAGCCTTGGAGTAGTTACTGTGGTCTTCGGCACCTCTCACACGCACTTCTATGCGGGCATAGTCCTTCTCGTAGTTGCGCAGTTCGGCCTCAAGGTCCTTTATCACGGACTGTATCTGGGCACGGTTGCGCTCAAGATCGTCAATGTCCCTCGTGAGGGAGTCGATCTTCTCGTTGAGCTTATCAATATCATACTGTACCGAAAGGGTGTCACTTTCGGAGGACTGGGATTTCGATCTTGCGTCCTCTATCTCACTTTCGATATCACGCACTTCAGCGGATTTCCTTCTGAGGGAGTCCAGCAGGCGGTCCTCACTGCGCATCAGCTCGTTCTTCTCGTTCTTCGCTGTTTCCAGCTGCGATCTTAGAGTGGAGATCTCATCCCGGGTCTGTGCGAACTTGGCATCCACATCCGCGATCTTGCTCTGCAGTATCATCCGCTGCGTTCTGCGTTCGGACATCTCGGCCAGGATAGCTTCCTTGCGTTCGGATTCCTCTGATATTTTGGAATCCAGCACCTGGAGTTTCCCCTTGAGCTCATCGATCTCCACAAAGGTCTTCCTTCGCCGGGCCTCGATATCCTCCACCTCGTTGTCAGCAAGCTCGATGCTGTCCCTGCAGCGGGATATCTCTCCCCTTATCCCTTCGATCTCCTTCTTTATCTGGATCTGCTCGTCCTCACCGGTCTTCTGGATGGAGGATGTCAGCTCTTCCAGGGCTTTTTCAAGCTCTTCCACCTTGCTTTGCCTCTCTGCAAGCGAGGAGGAGAGGGATACGAGCACACCTTCCTTGGCCTCGATATCAGCAGTAACAGAGCCCAGTTCCGTCCTTGCATCCTTGAGCTTGGCAAGGAGCACAAAACCCTCGAACTTCATCTTTTCTGCCTTGAGAGACTGGTACTTAAGCGCCTGATCGCGCTCTTCCTTGAGCTTACCAAGCTGCTGGCCAACCTCCTCTATGATGATATCAACACGTTCAACCCTTTCACGCACGATCTCAAGCTCGTTCAGGGCCCTTTCCTTCTTGCTGTCGAACTCAGCAACACCTGCTATCTCATCAATGACCTTGCGCCTTTCCACCGGCGTCATATTGATAATACGGGTGACATCACCCTGCATCACGACATTGTAGCCTTCGGGAGTGATCCCTGCCTTTGCCAGCTGGGTATGGATATCTGTGAGGCTCACCGCCTTGCCGTTAAAATAAAAATAGCTATAGTAGCCCGTATCCGTCTCACGTATCTTCCTGGTGATAGAGATCTCATCACTTGCCACAGGCATCTTGTGGTCAGAATTATCGAACTTGATAGTGACCTGGGCGAAGTCCGGTTTTTTTGCACTGTCACCGTTGTATATAAGATCTGTCAGCTTCTCGGCCCTCATTGTACGTGAGCTTGAGAGGCCCAGCACAAAGAGGATACCATCTATTATATTGGATTTACCACTGCCGTTTGGCCCCGATATGGTGGTAAAACCTTCGTAGAAAGGGATCCTGACCTTTTTTCCGAAGGACTTGAAGTTTATGAACTCAATTTCCTTAATATGCACGTGATTCCCCTTTCATTACAAAGGATTATTTTCTGCGGGTAACGGTTATCACTGCATCTTCATCATCGCGGGACTCGACAGTTTCGTATTCCGTCTCACTCTGCCTGCGCTTTGCCGCGTTCTCATCCTCTGCAACGATATAGTCACAGGAGTTACGCTGTGGCTGCCTTGTTTTCCTTAGCTGCCGCTCATCATCGGTCTCTGCGACTATGTACTCGGAGCGGGGTTCCGGTCTTTGGGGAGGCAGGGGTTCAGCCGGGGGAGCCACTTCCCTGACATTCAGGCGTACATTTCCCGGCCTTGCAGCAGCGTTGCGGGGATCGTTCCGGGCCTGCTCTGTTGAACGGACCGAGACATTGGCCTTATTAGCCGGAACTGCGGGCTGGGGAGGAACGAACTGTCTTGTTGGTGCTGTGATTATAGGAGCACTCGGGGGCGGGCTTACTCTTGGAGGGGCCACTTCCGGCTCCGGTTCAGGCCTGTATAGTTTTGGTTCCGTACGATCGATAATTTTCTCTGCTGGCCTCTCTACAAGTTTCTCCACAGGTGCTGGTGGCTTGACCTCTTCTTTCCTCTGTCTGGGTATCGAGAGTTCACTCAGGGAACGGATCATTGACTTCTGGTCGAGCAGTTCATCCATTACGCCGTTGAGGTTGCTGGTCAGCGCCTGTATCTTGTGCTCAAGGCTGACAATACGGTTATTGATATCGAAATCACTTTTAAGGTCACTGCGTATCTCCCGGAGGATAGAATCACGCAGTGTGCTCTTGATATCCTCGAGTTCCGCTTCCTTTTCCTTCAACTGGCGTTCAAGCCGCTCAATGATAAAGTCTCTGTTCTCATTCATGCAAAGCCTCGCAAATCCATTCGGTCCCTCAGGTGTTTCAAAAATACTGATATATTATATGGACAATAGTATAATATAACTTATGGTTGCTTTTTTAAAATAGATCGTTAATAAGCCTTTCCTTATCGATGAAATCAGTTTGCAGTAATCGACGAGCTGTTAGTCACCGGGTCCTTCTCCACAGTGAAAACATGATCAGCAGAATCTATGAGTGATTCATCGTGTGAGACCACAAGTATCTGTCCAACGCCTATATCGCGCATCATGTCTATCAGCTTGATAAGCTGGTTCACATGCCCCCTGTCAAGGAAAACCGTAGGCTCGTCCATGATAAGCGGGGGAAGCCCCGCCTGCCTGCCTGCAACACCCAGGGAGAGCAGGCGATAAATTGCACATCTCAGTACCAGATTGAACAGGGCCCTCTCTCCTCCGCTGAGAAGCCGGGGCTCAAGGGAAGTCCCGTCCTTCTCGAAGACCGTCAGGTTATATTCCGCATCAAGCCGGACATGCGAGTAGGCATTGTTAGTGTACATGAATGCGAATATCTCATTGATGAAAGTATCCAGGGCCCCTATGTTGTTGGAACGCAACTGGGAACGGATGCGCATGTACATAGCCTCGAGCTCTTCGGCATCTTCATAGATGGCATTCAGATATTCCACCCTGTTGTTCAGCCGGCCAAGGGTCGCCCTTAGTTCCTCAAGCCGCCGGAGCTCATTTTCAAGCATCCCGGCTTGCTTTGACACACTTTCCCTCTCCTTGTGCAGCCTTTCGATCTCAGAGCCTATGACCCCGAACGCTTCTTCGTAGTCCCTCAGGAGAGACTGAAGCTTATCAATATCGAAATTCCCGGTCTTGGAATCGATCTCCCTGAGAGACTCCTGTTTTTCAGCTATCTGGGAATCAAAGATAACGATCATTTCCCTCAGGCTGGAGATCCTGTACCCGGTTTGGGAGATTTCAGCTTTTATCTTGTCGCTTTCCAGAAGGTCCGTACGAACCTTGCGGGCAGCCTCGAGAAGTTTCATTAACGCAGCATGCTCTTTTTCACTTGCCTCAAGTTCTTGCTTGAGCACTTGTATCCGGTCCTGTAGTCCCCTGGAAGATTCCTCAATAAGGGACCTCCGGGAAGACAGGTCCTCTTTTCTCTTATCGTATTCAGCCATCATGGACCGGTATTCTGTGCCCACTTTCTCAAGACCCTTAATAGTGTCCTCCAGAGATTTGATCTCCCTGACGGCTGTTTCGATATCGTTCCGATAGGTTCTGGCCTCCCTGACACGGCCCAGCTTGGAGTCCAGGCTTTCCTGCTTCTTCTTCAGTGCAGCCATCTCTGCCTGAAGCTCCTTCACTTTTTGTGAATCCGCAGCTGTTGATTCTTCAATGCATGAACCTTTAAGATCCTGCATGCATGTGGGGCACTTACCTTTGCTCAGGAGATCCCCGGACCTTTTTATACGTTCCTGTAGCTCAGACAGTTTTACCGCCAGCTCTTTTTCCTTGCCGTGAAGATTCTTTTGCTGATCTGTGACAAGATCGAATATCTCTTCAATATTATCCAGTTTTTCCACTGTCAGTCCCAGTGGCTCAAGATTTGCGATAACAGAGGATCTCTTTTCTTCAAGCTGCACGATCCTGGAGCGTGCTGCCTCTGCTTCTGACTGTAAGCCTGCCAGTTTTTCCTTCCCCTGGGAAACCGACCTCTCCAGTTCTCCAGCCTGCTTCCTGTTCTCTGTCAGGGATTCGGCAAGATTGGCCTGCTCCTTCTCAAGGACTGCCTTGTTCTTGCTGATACCACTTATGCGCTCCCTCAGGGAACGCTCGTCGGACTCTATACCCGAAAGGATGGCCTCTATATCACCATCCCCAAAGCCATGACCTGAGCGTGTTTCCTGTATCCTGCCCAGTATCTCTTCCCGGGTTTTTCCTGCAGAAACAATACTCTTCTCTGCGGCACTTATCTGCAGGTAGGCGCGGTCCTTCTTCTCAGCGAGTTCCTTTATCTGCGACTGGACAGAAGCCTTCCTGGCAGCCAGTTCCCTGAACTCCGCGATCTTCTTTGATGTCTCCTCCTTCAATGAAAGCGCACGATCCCTCTTCTCATTGAACGAGGATATCTCCCTCTCAAGGTTCCCGGAGAGGGTGCGCAACTCTGCAAGCCTGTCTACAGGATTTGAATCTTCTATGACCCTGATAGCTGCATCCATTTCCCTGATACGGCGCTCAGTATCCTTCTGGTGGCGCCCGACCCCTATGCGCGCACTTGAGGCCCTCTCCCTGTACTCTTCCAGTTTTCCAAGCTGCAGCAGGTCATCTATCATCTTCTGCCTGTCCTTCGGCCTGGAGTTTATCAGGACATCGATCTCACCCTGCCTGATGTAAACGCAGTTCCTGTACGCCTCTTCGTCCATGCTGAGCAGGGAGCGGATGGCGTCATAGGTGCGGGTAGGCTGGTCGAAGAGGATCTCCGAGTCCCTCCTGAGAATAGCACCGGTGTTTGAAGCGCGTCCTTTCTCAGGATCGTTCCTGAAGAACTGCTCCACAGAATAATTATGGCCGTTCTGCTCGAACTCAAGCATGATGGAAGCCTTCGTGGCGCCCTTGCGGATGATATCCGATATTACAAAGTCCTTGCCCAGTGTCTTGCTTCCGAAAAGACAGGTAAAGCAGGCCTCCAGAAGACTGGACTTACCGCTCCCGTTGACCCCGGAGACCACAGTGACGCCGTCCTGGAAGGAGAGATCAAGCTCCTTATAGCTCCTGATATTCTCTATCTTCAGCCGTTTTATCCTCATAGGTAGTCACCAAGGTTATACTGCCGTGGCTTGGAAGCAGTCTTGTTCTTATTATCTTCAGAAGGCTCGGAACCTTTTTCAGGCCGGGCCTTTTGCTGCCGGGCACTTTTAAGAGCGGTACTATCACTTACCGGATGATCCCGGACATCTTCCCCGCCAGGGATCAGATGCTGCTGGCTGGCTGGCTGGGTCCAGTACGCGGAAGCAGGCTCTTTTAAGCCTGCCGTTTCATCTGCTGGCAGTAACTGTTCATCTTCTCCTGCCCTTTCTTTATCTTCTGCCGGTGCCTCACCTACCTGTAGTGGTGTCGCAGCAGTATCATCGTCGCTGGCAGGTCCGGCTTTGCCCTTCTCCACAACGGCAGCCTCTTCCGTTAGTTCAGCGAGGGGCATCTCATCAGACCCATCCTCCTGCAGTGCCGGCCTTTTAGGGATCTCCACCTTGTCCGTGAAATCCATCCCCTCGAGCAGTTCGCCAAGCCGGTCCTCCACTTCAGTATCGACCCTGCTCTTTACCACCAGAGGGTCCCTGATTATCTCATCCAGCATCAGGCCACCTCTGGTCAGATGCATTCCCCTAAGCTCCTTCTTGACAGCCTCATCCGGATCCGTAAAACAGAAAGATAGCGAGGGGTCCTCTACGGAGATATCGCCTGTCCTCAGGTCCCTTATACCAGGCACCAGGGCCTTGCGTGAGAGCAGGAACTCCTCGATCTCACTGAACTTCACCTTTATTTCAGGATCCCCGGAGATATTCACGAACACTACCTTACCCTCCACATCACGCTCCTTGATGGCGGAGAATATCTCCTCGTAGGCCTGAGACCCCTTGCTGAGACTCACAGGTATGAACACAAAATCCCTGGTAGGTATCACTCTTTTGCTTATTTCCACACCCTCACTGCCTGCTGTGACAATGTTGTAGGAGCGGGGCTCAAGCTCGGAGATCCCGTTGCGCTCCGTACTGCCGCAATATGTCACCCAGGTCTCACCCAGGCGGATTATCTCATGCTTGTGGTTATCGCCAAGGAGTACTGCATCGATCTTGAAAGGAAGGGAACTCAGGATCTCCTGCACATCCCATTCCCCAAAAGCAAATGGTTTCATCATCTGGTGCATGACAAGCAGCCTGTACTCGGCAGAAGCAGCACCGTTAGTACTATCAGCAGTATTATTATCAGAATTGAATACAGAATAGTCAAACATAGGGATGCGCGACTTGGGAACGTGGTCTATCCCATACACAGCCACATTTCCCAGCATGTGGGGTGTGGTGCCAAGGCGTATGACAAGTCCCATGCTCTCGTAGAGATCAAGCCACTGAGTGCTCTGCTTGCTCTCGTGATTGCCCACCACCGCAAGTAAAGGTATCTGTGCATCCTTCAGCCGGGAGAACAATCTCATAGTCTCCAGTATATCATCAAGGGTCGGGTTCCTGGAATCGAAAAGATCGCCTGCATGTATCACAGCGTCGACCCTCATTGCAATAGCATCATCTATGACCTTTGCAAAAGCATTGAGAAAATCCTGCCTGCGCACTTCACTGTGGTACTGGCGGTAACCTAAATGAGTATCCCCTGTGTGGATTATCCTTATTTCATCCATCGTGGCATATGATATGCACTCCCCGTTTTTAAGATTGCCTGTTAAAAGCATCGTCCTGCCCTCGGAAGAGGATATCGGGCTCAAGGAGAACATACAAATAACAGTAATATTATAATATTGCGTATTATAGTAGCAGAGGTATTTATGGACGATAAAGGCCAGATAACCATAGACTATCTGATAAGCATCACGATCTTTTTGCTTGCAATTGTCTTCGTGTTCAATTATACCTCAGGCATTTTCACTCCATTCCAGTCCAATTCGGACGAGGTGACGCTGATAGCGGACAGGGTATCTACAAACATTGTGGAAAAGAGGATCAGCGCCGGAGATGAAGGCCTTCCCAACCTTGTGAACGCTACAAAGATGAACGAATTCTTCAGTGAACTCAATAATGCTAATTATCCGTCCACCATAGATTCCCTGGGTATGAACGGCAGCTATCTGCGCTATGACCTGAACGTCACGGCTGAGAACATTAGCAGTGGCAACATTATCTATACTGCCGGAAAGGAGATACCCCCTCAGGTGAACGTCGGGCAGACAAGACGTATCATACTCTGCCGGGATGAGAACACAGGCAGTACGGAAATGATGATCCTCTCATTCAGGGTGTGGTAAATTGAAGAGAGATTTGCTGTTCAGACCGGAGAGAGAAGAAGTTGCCCAGATGCACACACTCGAGGCTATCATGGCCTCGCTTATCATGGTCGCCATTATCGTGTATACAGTTCAGGCAACCTCACTTACCCCACTTACTTCCTCAACAGCCAATGCCCATATAGAGGCCCAGCTCCAGACCATGGGACAGGACATGCTCAATGCCCTTTCATATTCTCCTTACGGGCAGGATTCGGCCCTGAAAACGGACATTATCAACTGGGACGGGGAGCAGTACGTCTGGAACGGTACCGTCTACAAGACAATCAGAAAGCCAACCCATGATCTTAATCAAAGCTCACTTGCAGAGACACTTGAATTCATCGCGGTCAAAAGAGGGATAGCACACAATGTATACTTCGGCTGGATCAACGAGGAAGGTGTTTCCGTATCCAGGAGATACATCTATAACGGGGACCCCTCCAACAACGCCGTGGTGATATCAAAAAGAGTGCAATTGTCAGATGCCGATGTTGGCAACACAACCGAGTTCGTGACACATACAGGCATCCCGGATGCAGATAATAGCACAGAGTTCTATAACATCGTTGATGTAAAGATGATGCTCTGGAGGATGTAGTGATCTCATGAAGAGTTTCAATGATTCCGCCCAGTTGCTGCTTATAGCAGGATTCGCCATAGGAGTAGGCATAGTTGTGATCACGGTCATGCTGAACAATGTGATATACGCCAGCAACATGGCCTCGGAATCAAGTATAGATACTTCACGACATGATATTGCCAACGCTGTCCAGACTACCACGGAGGCATATCAGGACGCCTACAGGTACTCTAATGGTGGTACATATGGAGACTATGAGAACTACATTGACTCCTACTCAAAGAAAGCCCTGCAGAACTATGCGACAGCAGGCTTTACATTCCACCTGCAGAACCATCAGTACTCAGAACCCTATTTCACTCAGAACGGGCTTGCAGAAGGTAAAAGCAACTGGACCCTTGTGAGTAACGTTAACACAACTGAAGTCTTGTTCATCACTCCGAACACATCCGTGATGGGAAACGAATCCAATCCCCTTGTCATTGAAGCAGTAAACAGTAGTGGAAGTAGTCTATGGTTAATGAGAATGTACAATACAAGCGGAACTATAAATATAACTGTCATAGTCAGCTCATCAGCACCCAGTTACCGTAATGTAACAGCAGTAACACCTATGGAGATTAATGTAACAGGCAACCAGATCAATGGAGTTGGGGTCCCCTCGTTCAACTATCCGACATCTGCAGGCCAGGACTATTCGATAAACATCTATAACGGCAACACCACCGCTGGCATGTGCACAATATCCGGTAATCTTACATCCGGCCAGCCGTTCACAATTATGAGGCACTATGTTGCAAACCCCACGCTTAGGATGAGTTCCAGCCAGATGAGCATTGACCGGACAGTACCCATTATCCTGCCGGGGGGGGTATCATGAGAGGACTGGCAGGAGACGAGAATGCAGTATCGGTCCCACTGGGGTTCATACTCACCTTTTCCATAACGGTCCTGGTACTTGTTATCGCTCTTTCGTCTTTCTACTCGATGATGGGACAGGCAGAGCAAACGGTCATGCGGGATGAGTTCGAGATACATGGAAGCGACATAGCAGCCCGTATATCATCCATAGATACAACAGTGGGTATTGCAAAAGATGCCGGGTCCACCATCGGAAGAATCAGTTACAGGCTATCCCTTCCGGACAGGATCGCCGGGGAAGAGTACTCAATTGAATTCTCAAACGCTACAAATGACATTACCATCATGTCCGGGGACAGGGTAGAAACAAGGGTCATGATACCCTATTCAACCCAGGACACCACTGTTAATCCCACCATACTGTACAGTTCGAAAGGCGAGTTCCTGATGGTTTACAATCCCGTGAACAACACTATTGAGATATCCTGAGGATGAAAGCATGGACAGCAGAAAAAGGACAGGAAAAAGCATTGTTGCATCCGAAGATGCTCTTTCGGAAGTGCTTGGGTTCAGCCTCACCCTTGGGATCATGGTACTGGCGCTTGGCGTGATTGGTGTTGCGGGATACCCGATGCTTGAGCACATGCAGGAGAGAGGGCACCTCCTGAACATTGAGCAGAGCTTCTCGGTACTCCAGCCCAATATCAACAAAGTGGCATACGGGAAAGCACCGTCACAATCTGTGGAACTTAAAATGTACGGGAGCCAGGTATCTGTCTCAGGGACCAGCCGTATGAATGTGAGCATGCAGATATGGAACAGCATCAATTCTAGCTATGATTATCCTACCATTGAAAGGCAGATGAGGACTATCGAGAATCAGTATGGCCAGAATTACGTAGCCTACGAGAATACAGGCACATGGGCCAGATATCCGCAGGGAAGATCGGTATCTATTTCGGAACCGGATTTTGCGTACAACGATAATCTACTGCTCATCCCCATGGTAACCATTTCAGGCTCCAAGAGCATATCTGGCTCAGGCCTGACTCGGGTGGTCTCACAGGGAGGGCAGATATCAGTATCAATGCATGAGAACGTATCCATGGTTGACATGACTATCACCAGCGACTATTACGAAGGCTGGGGAAGCTACCTTAACGAAACACTGGGGATGGAAATAACCAGCGTAGACCCGCAGAATAACACCATATCCGGAAGGCGGTATTATAATCCAGACATAGACGTGCTTCTGACAATATCCCCCATGAGTGTAACTATTGAGTAGAGGTTTTATAGTGGTCAAAGATTTACTCCGGTCTGAAAAAGCTGTGTCTGCAGTAGTGGGGGTCATGATAATCCTTGCACTGACGATCACATCTACAAGCGTTATCCTCCTGTATTCAGCTCCTTCAATGAAGAACATGCAGGACATGGCCAATGCCCAGAGGGCCGAACAGGCATTTACTGTGTTCGACTCCAGGACAAGCAAGGTGGCCCTTGGGGAATCTCCAAGCCAGACCACATCTTTTTCGATAATGGACGGAAGTGTCAATGTTAATGGAGATAACAGCTCCTATGAGAACAGCCAGATGGTTATAGTGTGTACCCAGGCGGACAACACTCCATGGCATATTAACTACCGCAATAACAAATACAGATGGAATAGCTGGGCAGATTATGAGGGAGAGTTAAACGTCACAGTGTTCAACGCATCCATGGGAAGTATCACCTACACACAGGGAGACCGTATCATAGGCTACGAAGGCGGTGGCGTGTGGTCAAAGTACCCCACCGGCAAAGCTGTCATGATATCCCCGCCAGAGTTCCATTATAATGGAGAAACGCTCACTTTGCCTATAATGAAGATCAAGGGAGATGAAGTATTCAGCGGAAGGACCGATGTTGCGGTGACTGTGAGCTCAGATAATACACCTGAAGTACTATATCCTGATAATGCAGGCAGGGTAAACCCCCTTACTTCCGATAAAGTACTGATATACATAAGAAGTGAGTTCTATACTGCCTGGGCTGAATACGCCGATGCCCTCACCTATGCCAGTGCAGAAACAGACGATGCCAACAAGACTGCTATCGTAGAACTGGAAGTGGTTCCGGAAATGGGAAAGGATCAGCTAAAACAGACTTTCAAGATCGGTGCCCTCAACCAGAAAAATACTGCACCGATGTGGGATTTCAAATTGAACCTGGAATCCAAATCAAGTCAGGGGCTGAACCCGAACAATTACCAGATCACAGCCACATCCGGTACGAAGACCTTGACATATTATGTGCAAAAAAGCGCTAATGACAGGTTGACCATACAAGTTATGTATGAGGATACTGCACCTAATGGAGGTACTGAGAACTGGGAAGGAAAAGACAAAACAATAGATTCATTTCCAATCACCGGTTCGAAAGAAGACTCTTCTGCTACTGTGGATCTGCTCAGCAAATCCATAAAGATGGAATATACTGAAGGTGATGAGGACTTTTCATGGCCAGAACTGTATATCACAGAAAGTGA
>JASKKT010000072.1 GCA_030154025.1 Methanolobus sp. | reverse complement strand
TCTATGACATCGTGCGGCGGTGTGCACTGGGTCTCAGCTCCAAGCGCACCCTTGCTCACCAGCAGGTGGCGATAACTGATCCCGGGATAGAAACTGAAGGTTTCGCTGCCAAGTTCTCTGTCAACAGCCTCGATAAGCTCCTTTGCCTCGGCGTTTGTGATATGCCCCGAACTGTAATCTGCTATAAGGCCATCCTTTATTGTGATAAGGTTGCACCTGAAGGCCACATCATCTCCTCCAATCTTGATACCCATACTTGCGGCTTCCAGGGGTGCCCTGCCGGAGTAGTATTTCTTCGGATCGTAGCCTATGATGGACATATTGGCAACATCACTGCCGGGATGCAGTCCTTCAGGCACGGTCCGGGCCAGACCTGCGCGCCCGTTCCTTACTATATAATCCATGTTTGGTGTGTTTGCTTTCTGGAGGACCGTCTTTCCGCCCAGTTCCTCAAGGGGCTCATCAGCCATGCCATCTCCGATAAGTACTACATATTTCATGTTTTGACCTCAGTTAAGACTCCAGTAAATGGGAATTACTTATTAACGTTCTCTCAAGTATGTTTACTTTGCTGTTGTGGCCCGTGTACTTACGTGAACCTGGTTCCATGGGGATAACTCCTGATACGCCCCTGGAGCATGTCCTGAGATCTGGCTGTCAGAAATAACTGTATCCAAGCATTGCAAGCTCCATGAGGACCAGTATAAGTATGGATTTGCCAAGGACCAACGGAAGGACCATTTTCCTTACAGGGAAGGAGGATACCCCAAGCACTATCGAGATAGCGTCGCTGGGGAGTGGCGTCATGGAGTAGAGGAAGATCAGTATGATCTTTTTCCCGTCACTGTACTTCTCTGTCCATCTCTTCAGACGGGTTATGATGCTCCCATATCTTTCAGGAACGCACTGGCTCCCCGTTTTTGACAGATAGTATATTACAAGGTCCCCGGAGAGAAGGCCAGTGCTTGCAGAAAGGGAAAGCCAGACCGGATCTACCCCGCCAAATGATATTGCTATCAGCGAGGTATAGAACAGGGTGGTAGTGAACAGGGACACTCCACCGATCATCGCGAGAAAGAAAACGAAAATGTAAACATTGCGGACTCCCAGCATCGTCACTATCTGTACAGGATCATACAGATAAAGGAATACGGACCATAGCACTACGGCAAGAGCGATCACCAGAAATATCTTTCTGCTTTTCTCCCTTCCAGGGTCACAGGATGATAATACTGCATTGCGGCCATGCAAAATAGAGTCCCCTGATGTCATCCCTCCTGTATATTGACCCCAAGGTTCTTAATGGTTCTTTACCGTCTTTTGCTACTCATAATCTTTATATCAGTCCGTATCTTTATACTGCGAAAAGCGGTATTGATCAAAACACGTGGTTGAACTATGAGAATCGTAATGAAATTCGGCGGTACGTCGGTTGCAAACGGCGAGAAGATCCGTCACGTCGCAGAACTCCTGAAGAGGTATCATCAGGGCGGTAACGAAGTTATATCAGTGACCTCGGCTCTTAACGGTGTCACGGATGGCCTGCTCAACACGGCAAACGAGGTTTCTGTAAATGGAAAGGTCACTCAGGTCAAAGAGTTCATAGCCGATATAACAAAGAAACATTACGATGCCATAAATGCGGCTATGGACGGCGAGACTCTCCGTGACCAGTGTATCGCAGCTGTCGACTGCCGGCTGGACGAACTCGAGAAGGCCCTCATCGGCATCTGCTACCTGGGCGAGCTCACACCACGTTCCATTGATTACATCTCATCTTACGGTGAGCGCCTTGCAGCTCCCATTGTAAGCGGCTCCATACGCTCCATGGGAATAAATTCCGTCTCATTGACAGGCGGTGAGGCAGGCATTGTCACTGATTCCAATTACGGCGATGCAAAGCCCCTTGAACAGAGCTATTCCCAGATAAAGGAAAGGCTGTGCCCCCTGCTTGAAGACTCCATACCCGTGGTCACAGGTTTCATTGCGCAGAACAAGCAGCAGATAATCACTACCTTGGGACGCAGCGGTTCCGACTTCTCGGCATCCATTCTGGGCGCCGCAGTGAACGCTGACGAGATATGGCTCTGGAAGGAGGTCGACGGGATAATGACCACCGACCCCAAGATAGTTCCGGAGGCCCAGTCCATCCCGCTCATATCATATATCGAGGCAATGGAGCTCTCATATTTCGGGGCCAAGGTGCTTCACCCCCGCACAATAGAGCCTGCTATCAAGCACAGGATTCCCGTACGTGTGAAGAACACCTTCGATCCTGAGTTCGAAGGCACTCTTATCGTTGCCGAGCAGAAGCAGAAGGAAGACGTTGTAAAAGCCGTGACCCTGATCAAGAAGGTCGCCCTGATCAATATCTCAGGTGCCGGCATGATGGGCACCATAGGCACTGCAGCAAGGGTGTTTTCCTCGCTGGCCAGCGAGGGCGTCAATATTATAATGATCAGTCAGGGTTCCTCTGAGGCCAACATGACCCTGATCGTTAATGAGGACCATCTAGAGAGAGCGGTAGCGGCCATAAGGCGCGAGTTCAGCAACAATGTTGTCGGAGATGTGGCATATGACCGGGGCGTCTGCGTAGTTGCAGTGGTAGGTGCAGGCATGGACGGCATCCCCGGAGTTGCAGGCAAGGTCTTCAACGCCTTGGGAAAGGCAGGCATCAATATTATCATGATCAGCCAGGGTTCCTCCCAGCACAACATATCATTTGTTGTCAGCTCGGATGATGCCATTGAGGCTGTAAGGGTCCTACACAGGGAATTTGAACTGGACCGCCAATGCAGGGATCAACAATGAGTGATAAGCATCTAACCTATGCAGAGTCAGGAGTAGACATCGAAGAGGAAGAGAAGACCATCAAGGCCCTCACCAAGGGCATGACCTATAAGCGCACGGGACTCGGTGCGCCACTGACCGATATAGGTCATTATGCAGGTCTTATAGACTTCGGGGAATATGCACTGGCACTTGCCACCGACGGGGTTGGTTCCAAGGTTCTCATAGCCAACGAGATGAAGCGCTGGAACACAGTGGGCATCGACTGTATAGCAATGAATGTCAATGACCTGCTGGCCATAGGCGCGGAACCCATATCTTTTGTGGACTATCTTGCCCTCGAAGAGCATGACGAGGATTTCGCATCCCAGATCGGTGAAGGGCTTAAGAAGGGAGCAGAGTTCTCCCGCATGTCCATCGCAGGCGGGGAAACAGCCACCCTGCCGGATATAATCAAGGGCTTTGACCTTGCAGGCACATGCCTGGGGATGGTCAGGAAGGAGAATGTCATCACCGGTGAAAAGGTCCGCCTGGGAGATGCCATTGTGGGCATACCCAGCGCAGGCGTCCACAGCAATGGGTACACCCTTGTCAGGAAGATCATCGAAAGCTCTTCGTATTCATATCATGATCCCTTCCCTTACAACCCGTCAACAACCCTGGGGGACGAACTGCTGATCCCAACCCGTATCTATATGGAGATCCTTGATGTCATAAAGGAGTGCGATATCCACGGGCTTGCTCACATAACTGGTAGCGGGCTTCTGAAACTCAGGCGTGTGACCAGCCTCGGCTTTGATTTCCACGATCCTCTGGAGCCTCATGACATTTTCAAGTTCCTGCAGAAAGAAGGCAATGTCGATGACCTGGAAATGTACAGGACATTCAATATGGGCATGGGCTTTATCATTATACTGCCTCCGGAACAGGCACAGAAGGCTGCCTCCATGACCGGGGGCAAGGTTGTGGGCAGGATAGTGGAAAGTGGTATAAAGGTTTCCGGCCTAGTTATTGCATAGTGTGATCATAAGGTAAAAGGGAAAGTGACCAATGGCCTGTATAAGCGACCTTCCTTACGAGATCCTCCTGAAAGGAGGCACGCCTGCCCAGTGTGAAGCACTTATCAGGGAAAATTCCGATGAGGTATATCATGTGGAGGGAGGCTATACCATACGCGGTGTTATCCTTAAAGGTGATAACATTCCCATCGGCGTAAAAGGGGACGAGATCTTCTTCCAGTATATCAAGCCCTGCTTCGGGCTGTTCGTACTCAGGCTGCCTGATGCGGCGGACGAGGCCGGGAAGTTGCGTTCCATGTTCGGGAAGAAGTGAGGTCTTCCGTCACCTCCTGGCTCAGAGCTTTGTGCTTTTTGCTTCATGCAGCACCCATTTCAGGAAATCCCCTGAAGGGAACTCGTGTACGGTTGTTGCAATGATCATCCCGTCACCTATTTTCTTACTTACCATCAGGGCCCTGCCTTCCGGGTCTGTGAGCAGCACTTCTCCTTCCTTATCAGTGAGATAACCATCGAACTCCACATGCTCCAGTTTATCCACTATGCATTGTGCCCCATCCTTAGCCTTGCAGATATCTGCAGACATCTGCTTCTGTGTATATTTCAGTTCTATGGGGAGCCAGTCAAAATCGTGACCCTCAACCATCGGTCCGAATACAAGCAGGATCCCGCCCTTCTCCACGAACCTCTCGATCTGTTTCTTACTTCGCCTGAGTCCCCCCAGCACTTTCGTATAGGCCGGGTTTGCAAAACCTGTGGGGATGACAAGGCATTTGCATGGCGGCAGGAAAGGGGTGCCGATTGTTTCTGCAGTTATCCTCTGGCATTTTATACCATGTTCATCAAACAGTTTCTCAAAAAGCAGGGGGCTGTCCCAGAGCAGCATCACATCCGTCATGGATGGGAATATTACCTGCTGATTTAATTGTCTTTCTTTTCTTGGTCCATGTCCGGACACATATTAGTACGGATTTGCACAGATTGGGCATGGAGGGGATCTCTAAACACTCCCTGTTCCAAATCTGTGTTCACCTGTATCCTTGGATTAAATTGGACTACGTTCCATGATCTATTTTTCAGACACGGATTAACACTGATTTGCACGGATTTTACGCTGCAGGGGTTTCTAAATCCAATACTTCTATAATCCATGTTCATCCGTCTCTCAGAGAAGATCGTGAAAAGGAATCAGCCTTGATAAAAAGAGCATCTCAAAAAAGGAAATACAAAAGAAAAGGAAAAAGCTGGTGGTTTAAACCAGCTTGAAGATCGGGTGGTTCGGGTCCTTGACCTCGAGGCCAAGTTCCTTTGCAGTCTCAGCCAGCATGATATCGACCATTGCTGTTGCAGGGAATACCTTGTCGGTGTTCTCGATAGGTCCGAACAGCTGGAAGTTTGAACCGAGCACCTGTGGCACAAGGTTTGTTCCGATATCTGAAGGCATGTAGATTGCCTGCTTCTCTTCCTTTGTCTCGAATTTCTTCTTGTAGTTCTTCATCCAGTCCCATGCGGATGCCATGTTGTGGTATCCACCGCCTACAGGCAGACCAAGGTGGCCCTTGATGGCTACTACGGATCTCATGGATGCGCCTGCACCTGCTCCGAGAGGAGTTGCTGCGACGTCGATAAGGGGCTTTGTGATACCGCATTCCTTTGCTATCTCAAGCATACCCTTGTTCTGTCCGGTACCGCCGGTCTCGAGGATCTCAAGCTTTCCTTTTACGCTGGGGTCGGTTGCATTGAATGCAAGGACGATGGAGCAGTTGATGTCACTGTCTGCAATGGCTGCGATCTCGTCCGCATGGACACTGGCGTTGATGGAGTTGTAGATGGCCCTCTTGGCTACACCGATCTCGGTTACATACTCTGCGGCAGCTGCACGTACCTCACCTGCGGAAGAGTCTATCAGGAATGGTGTCTTGTCATCAAGCTCGACGAACCAGTCGATGTACTTCTTGATGGCTTCAGGTGTCTCACCAACGATCTGGTTGACGTATGGGTTACCTGTGACCTCTCCCATGTCGACAATGTTCTGCCAGAGCTTGTCTGCTGCAGCCTTGTCGAAAACACCCTTGTCCTCATCAGTCACGATCTTGTGCCTGTTGTAGAACATTGTTCCTACAAGCACAGTTGGATATTCGCCGGGCTGTCCACCGAACTTGACGCCTCCGACCTCGAATACTTCTTGCTTCTTGTCAAATCTGAACATATGAATAACCTCTTGTTTTAGATCCTTATCCCTAGACTTGCCAGGTACGGTGCTATGAACAGAACGTATATCAGGAATATGAGTATCCCGGCTACTGCTCCGTACAATATGCCTATGTCTCTACCTACTTTCTTACCGATACGCTGTGAGACCTCACTGTTTACGAACTCGATCTTCTCATCGATCTTGTTGAGCCTGTCGAGCACAGCAGTGAAATCTGCAGGATCGACTACAACGCTTGGTACCTTATCATTTGAATCGCTCATATCATCACCTGCCAGATAAACATCGGAAGTATGACTACCATGAACAGTACAAAGACGAAACCGGCTATGAATCCGGACACACCTGTTGCAGATACTCCTGAATCCAGCTTCTGGTTCCTGGCTATCAGCTGAGCTCTGTAGCGGATGTCCTCTATGACGGACTCGATGGATCCCATCTGGGGATTAATCACCGTCGGTACTCCTTTTCCATATTCTTCTTCTGCCATGTCAATTACCTCCCGAACAACAACATTCCAAGCAGTGTCATGGTGATGGCGAGACCTATCATTATCCCTTCAACCTTACCTGCGTGCACACCGGAGTGGAACTTGTTCAGGTTACCGATGTACATCATTTCCCTGTCGATGTCCAGTATCCTGTTCCTTACGGTTGCCAGCTCGGCAGCCATCGGCTTCAGTCCACCGGCCTCTGCGCCTTCCTCCTCTTCGCCTCCACCGACCTCGATTACCAAGGGGTCGGCATCAAAGGCTCCCGGGTCCTTTGCAGCGTATTCCTTGATCTTGGCAACGATGGCATTCATATCCTCCGTGCCGATAAAGTCTACAGCCTCTACCTGTTCCTGGAATCTCTTGATAGCTGCATCTGTGAGGTTCTCAATGTAGGGGATAGCGCCGGTTGCACCGACTATCCTGTTGTCTTTTATACCGCTGCGGTGCAGGGCCAGGAATGCCTGTCCGGTGATGTGCCCCTTTACTTCTGCACCTGTTACTATCAGGTACCTGATGTTGGGGTTTGATATGATGTGTGCAACGACCTTCTCAATACCCAGGTTCTCTGTCTTACAGGGACCTGTGATGGCCGCACCGGCTTCCAACTGGGGTCCGGATGCAAGGTGGGAACCACAGGTGATGACAGCGACACAGTTCTGGATGTTGCCGACATCATATTCTCCCTTGAGTATTGGCCAGTCAGGGGCTGCTTCTCTTTTTGTAACCATTTTATATGCCTCCAAGTGCGCTCATCACAAGAAGCAACAGTCCTGCAACTCCCAGACCAACTACAATACCATAGAAGGCGTTCCCGTAAAATCCTGCCTGCATGGATGTGTTCTCACGTCCGGGGAATGAGTTGAGCAGTTCCCTGTCCGGTGAAAGGGAGTTTATCAGATCGTCTGCAATCTTGTCCAGTTCATCAAGCTGTGCCATTATAGGATCCATTGAGTATGCTATAATGTCCTCTCTCTCCGCAGCTAGCAAAGAGGTAAGGGGATCCAGTACCAGATGTGCTTCTGGTGCAACGTGAATCATGCTCATTCCAGTTCCTCCTTGGATGGCAGGAGCCCTGTACCTGTTACCTTGAATGCATCCCTCTTTACACGCTTGTAGAAGCCGCTAAAGGAAATATACCATATGGCTACTCCTATGAGGATTGTAAGTGAGCCTGATGCAAATGGTGTAATGGTGGCGACAATTCCTGCAATTATCATTGCTATTGCACCCTTCTCGAATGCACATGCAAGTGTACGGTCCTGTTTCTCATCGGGTCCGAGGTTTGCATTGTAGGGGTGCAGGATAGCAAGACCGCCTGCAATGAAGATGACTGCTATGTAACCCGTTGTCATGACTCCGCTGGCTACTCCCTGGGTAACGACAACGCCGTTGACTACCTCGTCAAAGAACATGAATGTCCCAATCATGGAAGTGCTGAGTCCCACAATGGTTATAGCACCTGCTGCCGCGATCTCTGTCATGGACTGTACCATTATGGGTATGCCCATATTGAGCACCTTGTTCGCAAGGATGCCTACCACAAGACCTATCAGTGCAGCAAAGACCAGTGCTACTACAGGCCCGGCTATTCCGCCGACTGCAAGTCCGAATGTAGCTGCTATTATACCTATACCGAGAGCAAGCATACCGATGGATGGTACACCGGTACCCAGGCCGTAGTTTGCAACCCTTCTGACTGCTGCAGCACCCCAAACGATGCCGCATATGGCACCAAGGGCGCCCAGGAATGACATGTATGGTCCTACCATGTCCACCAGGAAGTACGCTGCATATATGCCTACAAGGCCCCCTACTACTCCGAAGGCAATTATGTTATTCTGGGGAATTGCCGCGTGGGCGCCTCCTCCTCCTCCGCCTGCTGACATCTTACATACCTCCAATAGCCACTACACCCATGATCGCAGCCAGGAATGTTGCAACAAAGGATGCGAGCACAGCTTTCGGGAATCTCTTGAACTTCGGGTCGTGGAAACCTTCTATGGTACCGCCGATGTTGTATGAAGGAATGACCGCGTTAACAAAGAACAGACCAATCGCGAAGATGCTTGCTATTCCAATAAAGTCTGCCTCAGGCAGCCCATTCTCAATGCTGAGCAGGGAGAAGTATATCAGGGAGCCACCAAGTCCTCCAAGCCCGGCGCCAATGACACCGCTTATGAAGGATGCAGTGGGTATTCCGTGTCCTTCTGTACCCTGTGAGACATAGAGGTCCTGCCTGTCCTTGGTTATGGGGTCATACTTGACCTTTGCAGATGCAGGAGGGCAACCTACACCATATACGTACATCCACTGTCCGACTAGCATTGTAACGGATATCATTATCATGGCACCCACAGTACCGGATGCAAGGATAAGTCCGAGGCTGTCAGTGACATTCATCATGAATCCTGCGGTGACCAGCCCAGTAAGACCCGCACCTGCGGCAAGCTGGACTGTACCTGTACCTACACCAGTTGCCTGTGCCATAGCTGCAGGTGCCCCGCCCACAGGAACCAAATGGACACCCAGCGCAATAAGTATACCACCGAGAGTTATCAAAATGATATTAAGAAAATCTGCTGCTATAATTCCAACTATATCTATCAAGCTGCCACCTCTGCTTCTTCATCTTTCTTGTAAGGCCCAAAGGCGTTACGAGCAGCCACTTCGATCTTCCTGTTCCATATAATGAGCAACAGTACAATGATGACTCCTGCTATGATGGCTTCCCATCCAAGGGCCTCATTGATGGAAGGGTCGAATACCACAGTTATCCATCCGCTAAGGAACACGACCATACCGAAGGCAATTCCTGTGGCTGGGCCTCCGAACTTGGCACAGAACCAGGAGTTGTCAATACCGTTCCTTATGCCGGACTCTGCTTTCCTGACGATCTTGCCGGAGTTAGCGGCGTTGAGGCCGGATCCGAATTCCACATTCTGGAACTCACGCTCTGCACCATAGTGTACGTCACCTGTGGAAGATCCTATCGCACCGACAGTGATTCCCCAAATGAATGCCAGCAATGGCAGTGAGAATGGGTGTCCCATGACAGCTGTCATAAGGTATGACACAACAAGTATACAGAAAGTCGTAATGAATGCATACCCCATAATGATCGGGGTGTGTGATCTTATAAGGTCGAGATATATTGGCTGTTTGAAACGTTTTTGACTTGCACATCTGCCGAAATAGCCTGTGACTGCATAAGTACCGTGCACAGCTGCCGCGACAATGGCTCCTATGGCCAGTGCCAGGATGACAGATGCGCCGGTGCTCATCAGAACAGCAGCAGTAGTTCCACCAATTGCACACATGAGTGCGTTCGATGGTGGTTCACCAGAAATAGCTTTGTTGTAGATCCTGTGTGGATACATCATCTGGGGCGCTAATTGCACCTGGGAGTTCGGGTTACTCTGGGATCCTACGTCAGATTCAAGATCCTCAGAGGCACCGGCAATAGTTGCCGCAGCTCCTATCAGTGCCATTACGCCCATACTTGTGAGCGGTTCCATTCACATTTCCTCCTTTTTATCATTCTATAGAGTAAATCTCACCAGAAACACAACTAATCTTGTTATGTCTCTTATCATAATTGATATGGCGTAAACTAACGTCAGGTGGTTTGCATTATGTTAAATACTTATTAAACCTTTCGAATGACTTCTCATAAAATCCCATGTGATCTTTTTTAAAAACGGGCAATCAAAGTCAAAATAAATATAATAAAAAAGATCTCTTCTATTTAAGGGTCTGGCTTTGTTTCATTCCCTGCGGTCAAAGTTAAGTATATATATATCCGGTCTGGGCATTTTTCCGCTGCTTCGGGCAAAGTCCATATAGCACCTGCTGCAGAGCAGACGGGAATTGAGGGATGCTATCTCGGCAGTGCCCGGCACAAGCCTTGCAAAAAGGAACGA
>JASKKT010000071.1 GCA_030154025.1 Methanolobus sp. | reverse complement strand
TAGCTGAGCGGTAGTTCACTCGTAGTATCGGATTGGAGTGCCTATCATGACAGTACTGAGTTTCATTGCCTGCAGGATGTTCGAGGACGAGATCGCCCATATAATAGAGAATGATCCTGGTATTGGGAAAATAATAGTTGTGGACAATGAGGACAGTGGCGGTCTTACAGGCAAACTCGATGCTGTCGGATGTACATATGAATTACTTCCTCTGTTCTCAATTCCTCCAAAGTCTCAAAATGGAGGAGGGGAAGGGCTGACCCTTATAGTTTACATGCTTGAACTGGCACTTCATGCCAGGCCCGATAACCTAAAAAAGGTCGTCTATGAAAAGACTGAAGAACTATCTCGATATGCCGATGGCATCCTTCTGTTCTACGGTCTGTGCGGCAATGTGCTTGGAAAAATTGAGGAGGATTTCAGGTCAAACCCATGCACTGTACGCATACTGAAAGAGGACAACGGGACAGTTGTAGACGATTGTATAGGTGCCGTGCTTGGCGGCAGGGCTGCCTATCTTGCCAAACTGACCGGTTCAAAGGGCGTAGGCACTTTTTTCATGACCCCAATGTGGGCAGCACACTGGCGTGAGATGGTGGTATCAGCAGGCCTGACCCAGAATCCTGATGATATAAAGATGTCCAAGTT
This sequence comes from Methanolobus sp., assembly GCA_030154025.1. Classification (GTDB taxonomy): domain Archaea; phylum Halobacteriota; class Methanosarcinia; order Methanosarcinales; family Methanosarcinaceae; genus Methanolobus. Next base: position 9,837 of record JASKKT010000071.1, on the reverse strand, counting down.
CGTCTTCGACTATGCCGGGTACAAGAACGTTGCCAGGATGGATACGGGACTGTACTACGAAAAAGACTTCAACGCCATGGTGGAGGAATTTGCACGTCTTTTCGAATTCAACATCATCGAGATGACTGCAAGCCCTGCACTGATAAAGGAATGTTACAGGAAATTGTGTGCTGATGTCATGCACTGATAGTTAGTATTCATATTTTTGATAATAGCTCTATAAATACTAACTTTTAAATACTCTCGGGCTAACCTTAGAGGTGAGGTTGTAATTTTATAGGGGGTATATGAAATGGCTTTGATAGAATTAGCTGTTATATTCCTGATATTGGCAATCATTGCCTATATATTGGGAGCACGGGGAGTTGCTGGATTTTCCATGGAGATTGCAAAGTGGCTTGTGATAATCTTCATAATACTGGCAATAATAAGTTTCTTTCTGTAACGGGTTCCTGCAGCCAGACAGACCCGCAGGGAAAAACTCTACTTTTCAGATTTTTCAAGTTCTCTTTTATTCCTTTTTTGTATGTATTCCTCTCTGCGTGGAGAGAACACTTCAATAGCGACTGAGTCCTCGATTATCCGGGCGCTGTGGGTAACGTTGCCGGGGATGTTCCAGGAATCGCCTGCATTCACTTCAAACGTCTCGCTACCGATAGACAGGCGTATGTGTCCTGAAATGAGATATCCGGTCTGCTCATGCGGGTGGTCATGCTCGGGAAGCAAGCTTTTTTTCTTCATGACAAACTCGGTCATCAGGGTCCTGTCTCCATGAACCGTGGTTTTCATCCGGATACCGGGAAGGACTTCAATGTAGCTGTTTTCCTCATGCCTGCTGAACATGAGTGACTAGTCCACTTCACAACTTATTTATTTTTCTCTCAGCCACCACCCTTGGGCACTAAGTGCCTGTGCGTCAATGATCATATTTATAAGGCAGTAAGTGAATACCCAATTTGGGGTATCATATATGGGAGTATATAAGGAAGCCTATAAAGAAACAGTAGACGACATCAGAAACACAATCGGCATCCTGCCAAAGTTCATGAAGGACCTTCCCGAGGATGAACTGGTAGATGACTGGGCATTCTGGAAATATGACGAGCTGCACGCCCATAAGTGGGAATAGGTGCTCCGCGTGATTCATGGTTTAAACTGTCAGAGAAGATCTCTTCCCTGACAGTATCTTCATTCATTTTACAGGTAACTGTATCTCGCTCATGAGCTACTTCTCTCCGGACCTCTTCAGAATCGTTGAGGTATAACGCTCTTGAGGGGCCTGCCAGCTCCAGCCAGTGCTCGTTCATGTACTCAAAGAGCCGGGTGTAGGCGACGCCAAGCTCCTGGTAAGGACCGCGAAGGATAGCGCTGACAGCCCGTATGGCCAACACGGCCAAGCTGATAGACTAGTATTAAGATGCATTGATGCAATCTCTTCTCCCGCATGTAAATTTGCCCCTATCAGAGAGGGTACCCTTCGGATGGTATATTCCCATCCATCAGTGTCCTTAACTGGTACAGTCCTTCGGGCTTCCCGAGCACTATACAGGTATCGGCAGACAGCAGCTGCGTATCACCCGTGGGACTTGTTATGATCTCCTCGCCCCTCTTTATGGCCAGTACGGTTATGCCGTATCTCTTCCGGAGGTTCAGCTCGGTCAGGGTGCTGCCGTGGAAGCTGCAGTCGTCCCTTAGCTTGACAGAGGTAACTTCCACTCCCGGGAGCTCATCCTTCAGATTGAATATGTTCTCATTACCTTCCATTGAATGCTGGCGCAGCATGGAATAACCGTTTGCTCTTATTTCCCTGGTGAACCTGTATATCTCTTCTTCCGGCACAAGATACTTCTTAAGAAGGCGGCTGAATATCTCCACGGATGTTTCGTACTCCTCCGGAATGATCTCATCGGCTCCCATGCCACTCAGCGCCTTTATCTCATTCATGTACCGGGTTCTGGCAATGATATAGATATCAGGGTTCATTCTCTTTGCAACATCAATTATAGTTCTGGTAGCAATGAAATCAGAAATTCCCACCACCAGTACCCTGGCAGACTTTATGTTAGCAGAATCAAGAACGGTCTCATGGGTAGCATCTCCATAGTGTATCTTTTCCCCATGTTGTCTTTCATGGCGGACTGTCTCGGGATTTGTCTCGATGATAACATAGGGTATGCCTGCTGTCTTTGCGGCATTGGATACTGTCTTGCCGTTAAAACCGTAACCGATGATTATCAGATGGTCACGCATTCCTTCGTCCTTGTGGTCCGGTTCCGTGCTCCTAGAAGAAAGACCGTTGATGAGTATGCGATTATTGGTTCTTTTCAGGATATCATGCGATATACGGTGTGAGGACGTCATAACAAAAGGGGTCGCTGCCATGGTGACAATGGAAACTGCAAGGAAGCTCTGATAGAGGTTATCATCAAGCAGCCCGTATTCCCTTCCATAACTGGAAAGCACGAATGAGAATTCTCCTACCTGGGAAAGTGCCATTCCGGTGATGAGCGTGGTCCTCAGGGGATATCCAAGCAGGAATGTAACAAGCCCTGATGCAGCGGATTTTAAAAAGATGACCACTGCCGCCAGCGCAAGGAGGATGACAATGTTCTCCAGGAAGAAACTGACATCCATGAGCATGCCGATGGATACGAAGAAGAAGCTCATGAACACATCCTTGAAAGGCATCATGTTACCGATAGCCTGGTGGCTGTACTCCGATTCCGATATGATCAGGCCGGCCAGAAAAGCTCCCAAGGCAAGAGAGAGGCCGGCATTGGATGTGAGCCATGCTGTCCCGAACACGACAAATATGATGGTCACCAGGAAGAGTTCCCTGTTCCGGGTCTTGACTATCTGGAACAGCAGGGAAGGCATTATCCATCTTGCACTCACAATAACTAGCAGCATAATGCCGAGCCCTTTTATGAGGAAAGAAGTGGCACTATCTCCCGAGGTAGAAGGGACACCTGCGAGTATTGGCGTAAGAAGTATCATGGGTACGATAACGATATCCTGGAATATGAGTATCCCAAGGGATATCTTGCCGTAAGGGGTATACATCTCCCCTTTTTCCTGGAGCAGTTTAAGCACAATGGCCGTACTGCTCAGTGATACAAGGAATCCCAGGAACAGCGCAGTGCTGGAACTGTATCCCAGAGCAAAGGAGATGTAATATACAAGCACTGAGGTGATGACTACCTGCAGTCCTCCTCCCAGCAGCACGAATCGTTTTATGTCCCAGAGTTCCTTGATGGACATCTCGACACCTATCGTGAACAACAACAGGATTATTCCTATCTCCGCAAGTATCTCCACTTGCTCCACATCGTGGATTATACCAAGCACATGAGGTCCCACCACCATTCCCGTAACAAGGAAGCCGAGGACCGGAGAGAGCCTGAGCCTGTGGAATAGCAGGAGTATGAAGATCGATAAGCCGAAAATGATCTCAATGTCAGTGAATAATGTCAGGTCCATTTTACAACCACTCTATTCTGAGTGAATTGTTTAATACTAAAAAAGACTTTGTAGTAGAATACCTGTCACCCGGAAATACAATCTTTACCGGATGCTAAGGTTTTGACTATACTTGTTCTGGTATATTCGGGATTAAACATACATAGCATGTTCATTCGCTTAACAAAGGGGAACTATCATGAGCTCAATCGAAAAATACCAGTCCTTATTTATACTATTATCAGTCTTCGTGGGGCTCATCCTCGGGCAGGTTCCTTTTTTCAAGGATCATGCGGCATTTTTCATAGTTCCTTTCCTGATGGTGATGCTGTACGGGATATTCTTACAGGTCCCTCTCGGTCATCTGAGAGATTCCTTCAGGAACTGGAGGTTTGCTGCTGTCAGCGGGACCGTGAACTTCATATTCAATCCTCTGCTGGCCTTTGTCCTTGGGTTCCTGTTCCTGAGGGACGTGCCTGCTCTCTGGATAGGATTTGTCATGCTCATGGTCACTCCCTGCACAGACTGGTACCTGCTTTTTACAGGCATCTCACGGGGCAATGTGCCACTCTCCGCATCCATCCTACCTATGAACCTGATCCTCCAGCTGGTACTGCTGCCTGTTTACTTACTGATATTCGCCGGAACCATTGCGTCGATCAACCCCTTAACGCTGCTTGAGAGTGTGGTCTTTGTGCTCTTTGTTCCGTTTATCCTGTCCCTTGCCTCAAAAGCGATCCTGCCGGGAATAAAAGGAGAGTACTGGCTTGAGAAAAAGGTTTTCCCAAAGCTTGGCCACCTCCAGTTCGCTTTCCTGAACCTTGCCATCATATCCATGTTCGCTTCCCAGGGAGAGTATCTGGTCCGCAACCCGCTGGTGCTGCTGAAGCTGATACCTCCGGTATTGCTGTTCTTCACGATAGTGTTCATCACTGGACAGATCATTGGAAGAAAACTGCTTTTCTCATACGAGGATACTGCAAGCCTGAATCTGACAACCCTTGCACGCAATTCACCTATCGTGCTGGCGATCGCACTCACGGCATTCCCGGAGGAACCATTGATAGCACTTGCACTGGTGATCGGCCCTTTGATAGAGCTCCCTGTGCTGGGAATCATATCCCATGCGCTGCTCCGGATCAGAAAGGGATGGGTTAGTGAAGATGAGGCTTCATGAAAAGATGTTTTATTTAGAACTTAAAGCCGCCAGAGACCTGCAGGCCCTTATCTATCCTTGCTTTCCCTGATGATAGTGGTCATCGTTTCACGGGTCATGACCACCGCTTACACGCTGTTCCTAATTGCTGCCTTTTTTATCCCTGTAAGCCTTCATGGATACTTCAAGCAGCTCTTCGAATGTGAAATTCTCAGGCGTGACCTTGGGTTTTACTTTATACAGCTTTAGCGTGTACGCTGTTGATTCACCTATTGCGGCAGTGATTGAGTTATTGAGTACCTGTGCTGCATCCTTGTCAAGACCCTGGCGTTTGGCGTGGTCAAAGAAATTGTGCACTACTATGGGATCTGTGAAAGCAAACACATCTATGTTGCCTTCCATTGCCGTCCTGACGAACTGCGCCTGCTCCTCCCTGTCCGGATCGATCAGGTTGTAAACCCTTGTCTCGAAAACCGTAGCGCCGAAATCACGAAGGCTGTCAGTGAACTTATTGGAGTCCGGCGTGCCATATACAACATCAATGACAGCTTCAACGGCATATTCCTGCATATAGATGGCAACTTCCTCCGTATTGTAAATTTCGGGCATACCCTGCACCTTCACATTCTCCTGTTCAAGTGACTCCCTGGTCCCAGGATCGACAGCCACTACATACCTCTGGTTCAGCGCTTCAATGAACTGGGGCCTGATAGGATAAGGTATCTTCCTCAGAGTATACTCTATTTCTCCCGGGCCCGCAAATATCACACAGTCGGTCTCACCTTTCATAACACGTGAGAAAAAGCCGTCGAATACACTATCCTTTATGTTGCTGAGCTCTGCCATGGGAACTGCAAGAGTGTCAAATCCCGAAGACTGTGCAAGTCCCACAGATGCCCCCAGATACATTTCCGGCCGCATGATCGCGATCACAGGTTTACTTGTTTCAGGTGTCATGATAGTAAGAATCCTCTTTCCCTTTTTCAAATTAACTGCTAAAGAGCAATTACAGATGTTTGTACAGCTTTTAATACCCTATGCTCCTTTAACGACTTTAATCATCTGCTTTGATCCCTTTTATAGCTCCCGGACGACGGTAAATGATTTATATCTGCAAGAGTATTTCTAACTTACAGTTAACTTACTTGATGGGTTAAGAAAAGGGATGATTCCGTTCTATTACTTCTTTTAGGTTAATTGCAGACAATAAAAGAGAATATCGTATCGATTGCAGGATAAATGTTTCCGTCTCAGCTAGGTCTGTTCACATATCACAGTTCAGGAGCCAGGGGTAAAACCGTGCTGTCTCTTAAGAATGATGATTTGGTGTCAGGTAGGATCAGAGATACAAAGATCAGATTGAACGAGTCATGCGAAGGTTCTCTCTTCCGCATAGGAAGTTACACACAAATACAACACAAAGGAAATCAAACATGAGAAACGATAAGAGAGGCGGCAGCGGCGGAAACGGTGGCTTCAGATCAAGCGGTCCAAGGAATGACAGGAACGACAGAGGTGGAAGTGGTGGCTTCAGGCCAAGCGGTCCAAGGAACGACAGGGGCGGAAGCGGTGGCTTCAGGCCAAGCGGTCCGAGAGAAATGCACCCTGCAACCTGCGCAGACTGCGGCCAGGAAACACAGGTGCCTTTCGTACCATCCGGTGACAGGCCCGTATACTGCAGGGAATGCTACCAGAACCACAGACCTCCAAAGAGATATTAAGCAGGTTAATTCTCTGAATTAGTTTTTTATTTATACCGGGCCGGTATGTTCAGCATACCGTTGCCTTAATTTCTTATATCGGTCCATACCGGGCTTATTCTTTCGATCATTCCCTTGCTTTTTGACCTCATAGCCTCACCCTCTCCGCATATAAAGCGGACTACGCTTCCACGGTTACTTTTAATATATTTATTACGCCATCAAAAAGTTATTTAGTTGAATCCCTCCCAAAAATGTATCAATGAAACATCTGATAGTTGTTTTCTCCCTTCTGCTGTTGACCGTTGCAGCATGGTTCCTGGCTGTTGAGTATAGAAGCTTGCTCATTTTCAGGATATACTCCACACTTCTATGGCTCACTGCAATACACTTTTTCTTCAAAGTGGTTCTGGAACACCGGATAACTAAAAAGATCAAGGATGACAAGACCAGATTCGAGTTCAGCAGGATAGTTTCCATACTATATGTCGTTCTCCTGCTGCTAGTGTCTATCCGTGTGTGGGTGGAAGATACACAGGTCCTGCTTGTGTCATACGGACTGATTGCAGCCGGAGTGACCGTTGCCTTACAGGATTTCTTCAAGAAGCTTATGGGCGGGCTGATAATCTTCACAACTGGGACCTACCGGGTAGGTGACAGGATAGAGATTAACTCAAAGCTGGGTGATATAATCGACATTGGTATCCTGAACACTACACTCTTTGAACTGAAGGAATGAGTCAATGCAGACCAGCCCACGGAAGGATATCCACCATTCCGAACAGTGTAGTTCTGGACAGCGTTATAAACAACTACAGTAAGGATAATCCCTTCATATGGGACGAAATAATCCTTCCCATCACCTACGACAGCGACTGGAAAGGCGCCCACGAAAGAATAATGAGCATTGTCAGAGAGGAAACAAAGGCAGTGACTCTTGCAGCACAGGAGCAGATATCCGAGCTAAGCAAGAAATATTATCTTTCGGAGTATACGCAGGTTCCTGCTATCTACCTCAAGATGACCGGCAACTGGATAGACCTCTCTATAAGATATATAACCCTGTCAAGACAGAGGAGATATATCCATGACAGGCTTAGCCGCCTGATCCTCGAGGATCTCCAGAAGGACGAAAGGATAAACATCGCTTCGGCTACCATGGATATAACTGTCAGGTCTTCAGGTGCCAATTGAATCATAGTGTAACAGCCGCCGGTCTCAGGGCAGCAGCTTCCATGCATCCTGGATATGCATGGCCTGCATTCCCACCTCCTGAGGAGCTATGATGTCATTCTCCGGCGTGTCCCCTATGAAGATCACTTCCTGGGGCTCAAGCTGCATCTTCTCAAGTGCAAGCCTGTATATCTTAGGGTCGGGCTTCTTGTACCTGACATCCGAAGAGAAGATAATGATATCAAAGAGGTCGTAGAGTCCCAGGAAGCGCAATTCCAGTTCGGAGAATATGCGCTGCCCGTTGGAAAGTATGCACTTTTTCAGATGGGGGGTTTCTTCAATGATCTTCAGGCTCTCCGGGAAGACCCCGATCTTCCGTAATGAAGCCGAGCGGAACACCTTCGATGTCTCGATCCCAAGTTTGTACTCATCGATACCCCAGACGGAGTTCTCCCTGCAGATCCTCTCAAATACCTCCTCGACCCTGATCTCGGCGTGTTCTTCCCCGGAGGCTTCCACCGTTTCCTTTGCCAGGGCATGATATTCGCCCTTAAGCCTCTCAGGGTCGATCATCACACCCTGGTATTGCAGCCACTTGCTAACAGTATCGTAGGTGTAGTAATCACTTTCATCCGTCTTTATGTCCACAATGGTGTGGTAGCAGTCAAAAATAAGTCCCTTCACCCTATAGCTTTCAAACATTCGAGAGCCTCCCTGATAAGATACTCATAGTATACTGTGTGCCTGTACAGTCTGGCAGTCCTGAGCAGGCCTATGCTCATGAAGAAAGGCAGGGTTTCGCTTATTCTGCGGAATTCCTCTTCGTTCCTACTGTATTGCCAGAGGAGGTGCCCGATATAGGGCTCGGCCTTCATCCCCGACCCACAGTTCAGCTGGAAATAGTTCTTCAGTTCTGCACACAGCGTGCCCAGGTCCCTGATATTGTTCGCGTTGTGCCAGCAGCTTTCCATATCAAGCATGTATGGTTTCCCTTCCCGGATAATATAGTTAAGTGGAGAGGCATCCCTGTGTATCATACAGCCGCACTCCCGGTCAATGAGCGGGCTGTGCCACCACATTCCCAGCAGGCGGTTGAAGTGCTCCCTCTTACTACTGTCCAGTGCGTGCTGGTCCAGTATATGATGGAAGTTTGCAAACTCCCGCTCTTTATCATAATATGTCCGTGTGCTTTCATGAAGCCTGCGATACATGAGTGCAACTGATGTCAGGATATCGTAGAGTTGCTCTTGATGCTTAAAATACCATAGGAGACTATTGCCCCTGAGGTATTCTGTGAGCAGCACACAGTTATAATCATCACGCACGGTAAGAGGTCTTGGTACACTGACGAACTGGTCTGCTTTCTGCAGGTTCTCATACTCTTTCAGCATTGCCCTGTGCGCGTCATAGTTCCTCAGTTCACCAGCCGGCTCCGCGAAGAATTTTGCCATCACGCTGTAGTGCTCTCCCCGGAATCTGTACCTGCACACAGTATGCGATGCGGATGCATACCTGAAAACATCAACCTTGCAGCCTTTATTACTTATCCGGTCCCCAAGAACCTCTATGAGCCACTCCCTGAAGGCATCTCCCGGACAAAGCGTACATGCATGATATTGTGAAATTCCTGCCCACCTCTGACCTTTTGCTCCAGTGAGTATGTTCGCATGGGTATATTAGTTTTCATCATTTCCTGTGATATCATCCTGACATTCATAGACAGGAGCAGAGATGGAAGCATATTTTGAATGCAAAAAAGGATTGCCTGGCAAACGCCAGGCTGCCAGCCGTGAACTTAGTGGAAGGTAAGCCCGTAACCGGACATTATCCATATTCCGCTAAGGAGGAGGGCTATGATTATCCACAGGAAGTTACCACCCTTTTCCATGATGGTAGCCATGGCTCCCTGATCCTCGTCCTCATATACCGGCTCCTGTATGCTCACCATCGGAGGCTGCTCCTCCTCTCCAATATCTGCACTCATGTAAGCGTTGTCATCATCAGTGGTTGTGACAGGTGACGAAGCCACCATTCTGCCTGAGCCGGAAGAGCTGCCGGATTTCTTTGTGCCTGTATCAGCCTCGCTTTCTCCCTCACTGTCGTCTCCATCTTCTCCCTCATTTCCGCCTTCATCCTCCCCCTCATTGCCATCTCCTTCCTCTCCTTCAGTATCGCCCCCTTCTTCTCCCTCATTGTCATCTCCATCTTCTCCCTCATTGTCGTCTCCATCTTCTCCCTCACTGTCGTCTCCATCTTCTCCCTCATTGTCGTCTCCATCTTCTCCCTCATTGTCATCTCCATCTTCTCCCTCATTGTCATCTCCATCTTCTCCCTCATTGTCATCTCCAT
>JASKKT010000020.1 GCA_030154025.1 Methanolobus sp. | reverse complement strand
AGGCATCTCTCCTTCTCTGGGACAGAGTTCCCTCTGGGAATACCTTACCATCGAGAAGACATGGGAGCCCAGGCACGAGATAATAGTGATGCAGATACGCATTCCCAGGGCATTGCTCGCTGCTCTTGTAGGCGCGGCCCTGAGCACTGCCGGCTGTGCAATGCAGGGCCTTCTCAAGAACCCGATGGCCGACCCTTACATAATAGGCATGTCTTCAGGAGCTTCTCTGGGTGCTTCCCTGGCGCTGCTTATAGGACTGCATCTTCAGGCAACAGCCTTTGTACTTTCAGTCATCACGATATTCCTGGTATATAATATCTCTAAGGTAGGAAGGTGCGTCCCAGTGGACACACTCCTGCTTGCAGGTATAGCAGTAGGTTCGTTCCTCAGCGCCTTAACTTCTTTCCTGGTCTACCTGAATGATTCAAGGGACCATATAATCTTTTGGATGATGGGCAGCTTCGCGACATCTTCCTGGGAAAAGGTAGGGGTTTCCGGCCTGATGATACTTATTGGCATACTCCTGCTGTATCGTCACTCGTGGAGCCTGAATGTAATGCTCCTTGGTGAGGAGCAGGCCCAGTACCTGGGCATCAATGTAGAATATGTAAAAAAATACATCCTGGTGTTAGCGTCACTGATAACTGGAGCAGCAGTTTCGGTAAGCGGAATCATTGGCTTCGTGGGGCTTATCATACCTCACGTGATGCGCATTCTGATTGGTCCGGACCATCGGACACTGTTCCCGGCTTCAACCCTCGCAGGTGCCGTATTTCTCATGTTCTGCGACATGATATCCACCAAGGTGATCCCGCAGGAAAGCCTTCCAGTAGGGATAATCACAGCCATGTTCGGTGCTCCGTTCTTCATCTATTTGCTAAGGAAAAGGAGGAAGACTATCTATGCTTGATGTAAAAGATCTTAAAGTAAGTTATGGGAACAGGCAGATACTCAAGGGTGTTGACCTCTCGGCCCATAAAGGAGAGGTGATAGGCATCATAGGTCCCAATGGTTCAGGCAAGACCACGCTGCTCAAGAGCATGGCTAAATATCTGAAACCGGATTCAGGGGACATAACGATCAGCGGCAGGAGTATTGATGATATGGACAGCAGGGAGATTGCCAGGAATGTGGCAGTGGTTTCCCAGGTGGTATCCATAGATTTCGATTTCCCTGTAAAGGATGTAGTGATCATGGGCAGGACTCCCTATATCAAGGGAGGTGAGACTCCTCGGGATATCCGGATAGTGGAAGAAGCCATGAAAAAGACCAACACCTATCAGTTCCGTGACAGGCTGGTCACGCAGCTCAGCGGCGGCGAACTTCAGCGGGTGATCATTGCAAGAGCTCTTGCGCAGACCCCAAAGATACTCCTGCTGGACGAGCCTACATCCCATCTGGACATATGCTATCAGGCGGAGATATTCGGCATGGTGAAGGAAGCTTCCCTCAAGGGACTCACTGTGATAGCGGTCATACATGACCTCAACCTGGCGGCCCACTACTGCGACAGGATATGCCTGCTAAAAGCAGGGGAAATTGTATCAACCGGCTCTCCTGGCTCAGTTTTCACTGAAAAGAATCTGGAGCACACCTTTAACATCAAGGTGGAGGTCAACAGGCTGAGCACTAACAATTCCCTGTGCATAATGCCCGTGCTCCGGTCCTGGCAGAAAGATCATAATGAAACTCAATGCACGGTCTCATGAACATGAACTGTCCGTCCATCTTCTGGATCCGGATCTCCGGCCAGCGAGCTGTGCAGACTCTGATGTTTCTATTTTGATATCTCTATCCTATCGGGAATCAGGGAGATCTTATTTCAGTGCACTCCTTACATTTAGAGCAGAGTCATTTACGTGGATTCCACTCCGCATTACTTAAAAAATTAAAAAGAGTTGTGATCGACTCTATAGTGGAGGCAGAACTCGATATGTCAAATCAAGTAAACCTTAGTAGGATTCACTCATATTTATAGTTAACTATTGAGCTTAGATGTGTTACTTCAAAAGAATACATAGTCATTATGAGAATGGATGTACCTCAAGAATCGCTATGCATGGATGTGTCTCAGGATTTACCCGATGTGATGGTATATTCAGGAATATGTGCATACATCCGGCTCATCTCAGGATTAGATTACCCATAAGTACACCCCATTCTATTTTACCTTTAAAAGCAACATCGGTAAGCAAAAAGTATAAATTTCTACGGCTAATTAAGGGTCATGGTGATCCAAACATGATATGGGGATTCTCAGCACTCAATACTGAACAGGTAAAAGCTATAAAACAACTTGAAGACAAACTGGGTATAACCTTACTGGCCTTCTCCGGTACCAATCTTAAGTATGCCGATCTCTCTGCCGAGGAACTAGATGAGATGCACAAACTTGAGAAAGAGCTGAATCTCTCTCTGGTAGCTGTTAAAGTCTAGACTAAGGATCCTTAACAGGATAATTCTTATTTAATTTTTACACATCAGTTCTTCTTTCCAAAGCATTTTCTCGTTCTCCTTGCTTTATTTCCGTCTCAGGACAGCACATTTGCAAATCATCTGCGTCACTTATCTTGCGGATGCAGGCAATATATGTTACCCTAAAACTTGATTTTAAATATATGCTGGTAATGACATACTGAACACCGCTTGGAAGACACAGTATACCGGATTAGCACCTATTGATTCTTTCAGGCGGTAGTTGCATCAGGAGGAGACTGTGATTTTACATGGTCCCGCTCATAATTATTCGAAAGGATACCAGTGATAACCGATAGTGTGAAGAGGTGATGCCAGCAATGAATGGAGAAACTATTGCAGACAGCAATGATACATACCAGGAATATGAACTCCAGGAACACAAAAATGACAGAACCATGCTCTTCAAAAGCTCATCAGGAGAAAGGATTTTTCGATGTGCTTCATCCATATTTGTGCAGCTTCCTCCACAGCGCAGCGTCCTGAGCACTTCATGGCTCAATGGGGGATACAGGGAGGGCCTCGAATGCGTGTTCAATCACACCATCTCCTTTCACGGCGACGAAGAGGAGCTTAAAGGTGGAAGTGCAGAATCACATTTGTCACTGGCCGCGGAGGAACTTGGTTTCAACCCGGCTCTCTCTACAGGACTGCTGACTGCGGCCAATATGGAAAAGGTATCTGTGGTCACTCACTCCTTCCGCGGTGTGGAAGTAACAGCTGTAGTCACCGGCGGTATAGATGTCAATGGCGGGAGGGCAGGTGACCCTGCATCCTATTTCCAGGAGAACGGCAGGACAAGGATGGTTGGCGGGACCATAAATACCATCCTGCTGATAGGTGCCAATCTTCCGGAATACTCTCTGACAAGGGCAGTAATGACAGCCACTGAAGCAAAGACAGTCGCCCTGCAGGAACTGATGGCACACAGCAGGTATTCTTCTGGAATTGCCACAGGCTCGGGAACTGATATGATAGCTGTTATCGCAGACCGCACAAGCCCTTTCAATCTTACCGACTCTGGCAAACACTCCAAACTGGGAGAGCTCATAGGCAGATGTGTTATTGAAGCCACCAAGGAAGCCCTTGCAAAGCAATCCGAACTCAATCCCCTGTCCCAGAGAAACATGTTCGTTAGACTTGAACGCTTCGGGATCGATGAGAAGGCCATCTGGAAAGCAGCAGCCTCAATGGGAGGGGACTGCAGCAAGGCACGTTTCAGGGAGAGCCTGAAGGAAATGTCCACTGATCCTTCATTAGTCAGTGCTGCAAGCTCGGTGCTCCATATCGTTGATGAGGTATCATGGGGGCTCATGCCTGAGAACCCCGGAAAAAAGGCTGCTTTCAGCATCATGAGAGGACTGCCCGCCATGGTTGGTATGAAAGTGGAGCCTCCTTTTGACCGCCTCATAAAGGAAACTGACAGTATACTTGACAACTGGATACGCGTGACCGCCTGGATTGCGAGGAACGTGGAGTTCGGGAATCCGGGATGAAACTCACGCTTACTTCCTATTCTTCAAATACGGCTTTGTGTCCAGAATACGGCCCTTAATGTTTCATGCATTCGAAAAACAAGGAGGTTCTTATTTCATATGTTCCAGATAGCCCTTTACGGAAAAGGCGGGATTGGAAAATCCACAGTGTCTGCAAATCTTTCAGCTGCACTGGCCATGAATGGAAAGAGCGTACTGCAGATAGGGTGCGATCCTAAGCACGATTCCACAAGGCTTCTTCTTGGAGGGGCTTCGGTGCCTACGGTGCTGGACTACACCCGCAACAGCCTGCCCGGGGAAAGAAGCCTTGAGCACATAATGTTCGAAGGATACTGCGGGGTCGCCTGCATAGAGGCCGGGGGGCCGGAGCCGGGAGTCGGATGCGCAGGCCGGGGGATACTTACGACCTTTGAGGTACTGGAGAAGCTCGGGATCAAGGAGATACCTTTTGATATTGTCCTGTATGACGTGCTCGGGGATGTTGTGTGTGGCGGTTTTGCCGTACCCTTAAGGAAAGACTATGCAGATGCGGTGTTCATTGTGACCTCCGGGGAATATATGGCACTGTATGCAGCAAACAATATCCTGCGTGGGGTCCGCAACTTCAATGATCGCGTCCTAAGGGTGGCCGGCATAATTCATAATGGCAGGGGCTTGCTGCATGAGGACATGAGGGTGAAGGCCTTTGCCGGGGCTGTGGGCCTGCCGGTCGTTGTATCAATTCCCCGAAGCAAGGATTTTGAAGATGCGGAAAGGAATGGATCCACCCTGATGGAGATCAATCCGGATTCCGACTGTGCGGAGATATTTTCCGGGCTTGCAGGATATGTGGAGAGGATAGCCGACGGCTCCGCAAAGCTCTATCCTGCCTGCCCTCTTGAAGATCATGAAATGGAGTCAATGATCCTTGGAAGAGAAACGTCTCCTGGTGCGGATCGTTATTACAGGAAAGCAGGTATCCCCTACGAGAGTTCCTCCTCTGCAAGCGTTTCGTCATGTAAAAGGAATTTGTTTCTGACAAAATCCATGCAACATAAGCAACCGTTAAAAGGCTGCTCATTTGCAGGTGCTGTTACAGCTACCTCCCAAGTGACTGACGCACTTACCATAGTCCATGGTCCCAGAAGCTGCTCACATATAGTTTCTCACTTCCTTACCAGCACTTCACTGAGCTCAAGATCAAGATATGGAACCCCTCTGCCGGATAAGCAGCCGGTGCTGCTGTCAACTGACATGGGAGAAAAGGCGTTCATATTCGGAGGGAAAGCCGAACTCATGTCATCCCTTGAGAACGCCCTCATGAGCGGGTGGAAGAATATCTTTGTAGTCAGTACCTGTCCGGCGGGGCTGATAGGTGACGATATAGGACGCATTGTAAATGAAATGAAGCAGAAGTATCCCGGTACCAGGATAATTCCCGTGCCTGTGGACGGTAACATTACAGGTGATTTTTCCCAGGGTCTTGTGGAAGGCTACAGAAAGGTGCTGGAGATGGTGGACACTTCCGTCAGGCCTGAAGACGGATCGGTGAACATAGTGGGAGAAAAAGTCCTTTCTTCAAACGTCGGAGCCAATTACGAGCTGATCAGTGATTTGCTGGGAAAGATGGGCCTGAAAGTCAACTGCCGCCTCCTGTCCAGCACATCGGCGGACGATGTAGTGCATTTCAAACGGGGTCAGCTCACACTCCTTGCACACGGTGAGGATTCCGGAAAGGTTTTGCAGGAGTATCTGGAAAATGAGTTCGGTACAGAGTTTTTCGGCCTGCCTTTTCCGGTGGGTTTCAGGGAAACGGCCGAGTGGGTCGAGTTGCTGGCTGAGAGATTTTCCGCAGAGGATGCAGCTGCAGAACTGATTGGTATGCAAAGAAAGATCTACAATCATGAGATATCGAGGATTCGCCCCCTGCTCAAGGGAAAACGGGTCATCATCTGTTCTTTCAGTCCCAATGTTGACTGGCTGCTTGAAACTGCCTTTGACCTGGGGATGCATGTGATCAAAGTGGGGCTTGCAGTTTCTCCCGAAACCGTGGATTTCAGGACCCGCTACGTAGGGATGCTGTCACTAGAGTATGATTACGGTGCTGATAACCGGGAGCGCGATATCGTGGATATGGCACCTGATCTCGTACTTTCCAACTACATGACTCCAACACAGGCAGAAGGCATTTACCAGGATTCCATACCAATGGCGCCGGATGTAGGATTCATGAGCGGTCTGGTAATGGCACAGAGATGGAGCAGGCTTTTCAGGCTGCCTTTCATCGAAGGATGGAAAAACGACGGAGGCATTTGTTATGACAATTGACCCGGATTCCTTTACAGGCGCCATGCTTGCTGTAGAGGGAATCGAGGATGCCATGGTTGTCCTGAACGGTCCCACAGGCTGTAAGCTCTACCATGCACATCTGTCAGACTGCCAGTATCCCAGGGCTTCTTCCTTCGACCCGCTAAGCTATGCGGAAGAGTTCTATTTCGGACAGCCCAGGGTGCCATGCACCTATCTGGAAGGTGAGGATTATATCGCAGGCTCGACAGAAAAGCTGGGCAGGATACTTTCTTCCATAGCGTCCTCAAGGGACGGACTGATAGCAGTTGTCAATTCCCCCGGGGCTTCACTGATAGGAGATGACCTTGTACGCTTCATTGAAGGCGCAGGCCTGTCCGACAGGTGCATTGCCATTGAAAACACAGGCTACTCATCCACTCTGCAGGAAGGTTTCCAGCGCACGGTCATTAAGTTACTTGACTGGCTGGATCTCAAAAGATGCAATACCATCCCTGATACAGTAAACATCATAGGCATATCGCTGTACCACAGCAACTGGGACAGCTCGCTGGAAGAGATAAAGCGGCTCCTGTCCCTTCTGGGTCTTCGGGTAGGCTCCGTTATCTGTGCGGGTACAACGCTGGAGGAGCTTCGCAGATCTGCTGAAGCTACATGTAATCTTGTCATCTGCGAGGAATATGGACTGGATATAGCACACTGGTATGAACGGAACCTCTCTATCCCCTACGTCGTTTCACCTGCCGGTGCCCCGGTGGGTTTTGACGCTACGGAGATATGCCTGAAGTTCCTGGCTGCAGCCATGGGAAAAAATGCCTCGCAAGCAACGGAATTCATCCATCTGGAACGCAGGAAACAATACCGGAAGATAGCCCGTTTTCACTCTCTCACTGGCCTGCCAAAGGGAACTACCTTTGCAGTGAAGGCAGACAGCTCCATTGCCCTTCCTCTTGCAAAATGGCTCTATTACTATCTGGGTATGGTGCCTGTGGGGATAAATACCTCCTCAGGCGGGCATCTATCGAGTGAGCAGGAGCTCGTTGGTTTCCTGAAGGATACAGGTTTCAGTGAGGCTTTGGGTAATTTCCGGTCAGATGAGCCTGCAGACGTAGTGCTGGCAGACGGCCATACTGTAAGGATGATGCGCGAAAAAAGATTATGCAGGGCCGGAGTGGAAATAGGCCTTCCCTCTTCAGGATATGTGAACTTCCTGCCCCGGACATACATGGGAATCAATGGTTCCCTGTTCCTGCTTGAAGAGATACTCAACGGCATCAGGACAATGCCCTGAATCTTGCAAGCAGGTCCGGGAATCACGATATAAACACAGGTGACATAATATGGACAATAAAAACAAGGAACATCATATCAGCAAGGATCCACGGACTGCAGTGCTGCTTGTAACAACCGGTACTACCCTTGAAGAATCAAGAAAACTGATCGGTAACTATGTCAGTGTCTTCAAGCGGGCGTTCCCGGGTACTGTTGTACGCTTTGCACTCACATCCGTATTTGTCAGGCAGATGCTTGCTTCCGACGGAGAGATCGAGAGAAGTCCTCTGGGAGCCCTGGCCGATCTTATTGACGAGGGTTTTACGAAGATCATAGTCCAGCCCCTTTACATCAAACCCGGGGAGGACCTTCAAAGATTATACTCCATAGTCAGTACTCTCAATGAAATGTCAGGGAAGCATGCATCTCCTGGTATCGAGGGGATAGTGATCAGTGACCCGCTTCTTACTGATAAGAACAGCTATATCACTGCAGCCGATGCTATTGTTTCATATCTGGGTCTTCCCGGAGAAAAAGAGACCTTAGTACTGGTCTCTACACCGGATGAGCGCGGAGCCGATACCTCGCTTAGCCAGCTGCAGCTCGTACTTGATGACAGGACAGGAGGTCGTGTGATCCTTGGCAGTTCCCCCGGATACCAAGATCAAAAATGGGTAACAAAGCGGCTTGAGCACATTGGGGCTAAGAGAGTTATGCTTGCTCCTTTTGTATTGATCCCTGGGAACCATTCAGTCTATGAGGTAGAAGGAGATAACCCTAAATCATGGAGGAGTGCACTTGAGGGTAAAGGATACGAGGTGTCGGTGAGCGAAAAATTGCTTGCAGATTCACAGGAGATCTCCAATATACTTGTCAGGTCATTGCACGATACCGGGAAAAGGCATGGATTCCTTTGACGTAAATTCTTTGATGCGGATTGGTTCGCCGAGGGGAGAAGTTCCCACTGCACCTGAACTGCTCACTTTAAACTTTTTTCCTGTTCCCGCCTGGCCCTCTCATGTATTTCCCGAACTCGGAACCTATGAGCTGCATCCCGTTGAACACAGGTCCGTCCCTGCACACCCTCAGACCGTCATTGTCCATGCAACAGGCGCCACACACCCCTATGCCGCACTTGAAATACCTGTGCAGGCTGAATTCGGTCTTTGCAAGAGCACCCTGCTCCTGTAGGATATCGAACACACGCTTCATCATCATCTCAGGTCCGCATGTGTATATACGGTCATATTGAGAGGCATCTATCTCACAGAGTACGTCGGTAACAAAGCCGCAGCGATGAGCTGAGCCGTCATCAGTTGTCATGTGAAGTCCTTTGCATGGTGTGAGCCTTTCAATGAAGAGCAGTTCATCCGCATTCCTTGCACCCATGATGGTGGTAACGCATGTGCCCTGGGACATGGCATGTTCCGCAAGCATGGCAACTGCCGCAGTTCCAACGCCGCCGGCCACGATGAGTATATTGTCATCCCGGGAAGGCAATGTGAAACCCCTGCCAAAGGGTCCGCGTATGCCCAGATGATCCCCTTCCTTCATCTCAAAGAGTTTCGCTGTCGCATCTCCTACCTTCTGGACCGTGATGGCATTCTTGTAGGAAAGGGTCATGGGGATCTCATCAGTGCCCCTGATCCACACCATGACGAACTGGCCCGGAAGGGCCTCATCGAAGCTCCTGTCAAAGAAGAAGGTCCTGTTGGAGGGGGATTCCTGTACGATCTTCGTTATTGTTACATCTATCGGGTACATTATGTCCTCCTGTGGGCAAGCCCGACAATATCCCCAATGTTCTTGTATCCCCTGGAGGATATGAAATCCTCAATACCATCGGCAACATTCCGGAACACCTCGGGTCCGTCGTAGACCGCAGAGCCTATCTGCACGGCAGAGGCTCCTGCCATCATCATTTCAACGGCGTCCTCCCATGAGGATATGCCGCCAACGCCTATAACAGGTATGTCAAGGGCAGCGTAGAGGTCGTAGACACACTTGATGGCAACCGGCTTAACTGCTTTTCCGGACAGGCCGCCGAACCTGTTACCCAGTACCGGATACCCGCTGTGTATATCGATGGCCATCCCACGCACGGTATTGATGGCTACTATGGCATCGGCGCCTCCTCTCTGGGCGGCCTTACCTATGGATACGATGTCCGTTACATTGGGTGTGAGCTTGACCCATACCGGCAGTTCCGTAACATCGCATACTGCAGCAGTTATCTCCTCCACAGCACATGCATCGCAGCCAATGGAGGCGCCATAACCCTGTGCGTGGGGACAGCTGACGTTAAGCTCGAAGGCATCAGGCCCTGCATCAATAAGGCCGTCAGCGACAACAGCGAACTCATGTGCATTCCCGCCAAAGATGCTGGCAATCACCGGGACCTCCGATTCCCTTTTCGCGATCTCGAGCTCCCCTGAGAAGTCCGGGTACGAGGGATTCGGCAGCCCCATGGCGTTCAGGAATCCATATCCAAGGTTTATCATACTCGGATTATTGTGGCCTGCCTTAGGCTCCGGTCCGATGGATTTCGTGACCACCGCGCCGGCGCCCTCCCAGGCGATACGTGCAAGGGACGCACCCGTGGTGCCCATGATACCCGCCGCCAGTATTGTCGGGTTCCTGAGCTTAAGTCCTGTGATCTCTATCATATTATCGAGTGATATTCAATGTTTGTCTATAGTTCCTGTATTTGCTCAAACCCTCTTGTTGAGCTGGCAGACCGCTCTCTGCACAAGTTCCTTCCCACCCAGTTCCACCAGCTTCGTACCGAGCTTTCGGGCATGCTCTTCGTAATTCTCCGCGGGGATCACCTCATCGATACGCACCTGCTCGGTACCGTCAAGAGAGAGCACTTCTGCCAGCACATGTAATTCACTGTCACTGACGAAGTGTGTGAAGGAGCCGACAGGCGCAGTGCATCCACCCTCTACAGGGGCCACTACTATGCGCTCGACTGCAGTCTCGATTCTGGTCCTGCGGTCGTCCAGTGCCGAGGTCACCTTCTCTGCCTCGCTTCCGGCGAGCGTCACCACGGCTATGGTACCCTGGTTGGCTGAGGGACAGAAATGATGGGGATCAAGGCGCTGCACGTCCAGGTCCCAGTTCATGCGCTGCAGACCCGCTTCAGCCAGCAGGATACCATCATACTGTCCTTCCTCCAGCTTTCTTATCCTGGTGTTGATATTTCCCCGCAGGTCATGCACCTCAAGGTCGGGACGGTACCTTAGCAGCTGTGCGCGCCTGCGCATGGAGGTAGTCCCGATGATGGCATTCTCAGGAAGCTCTTCCAGTTTCGAGCCGTCCATGGTCAGGAGCACATCGCAGGGCGAGTCCCGCTTGATGACGGCTGATGTTGAGAGCCTGTCCGGTCTGACGGTAGGCATATCCTTCATGGAGTGTACCGCAATGTCCACATCCCTCTCCAGCATCCTGTCGTCAAGTTCCCGCACGAAGGCGCCTACCCCTGCAACCTCGTGCAGGGGGCGGTCCGTGAAGGTGTCGCCGGTTGTCTTTATTATCTTCCTTGTAGTCTTGACGCCCCTCTCAGCAAGCATACGCTCGATGGTGGTTGCCTGTGCAAGTGCCAGATCGCTTCCGCGGGTTCCAATAATCATGTTTTTCTCCGGTTCACTTTAAGTTTGCCTCGTATGCTGCAAGTGTCCTCTCAAGATCCTCTTCCGTGTGGGCGGTCGACAGGAAGTTCGTCTCGAACTGCGATGGCGGCAGGAATACACCGCTGTCCAGCATCTTGAAGAAGAAGCCCAGGTAGCCTTCCTTATCGCACCTGAGCACTTCCCTGTAGTTAAGTGGCCTGTCGCCGAAGAATATCTTGAACATTGAGGATATGCCGCAAACACTATAATCGAGTCCCAGGTCGGCCACTATCTCCGTGAGCCGGTCCCTGAACATGTCTCCGGTGGCATTCAGTTTCCTGTGTACGTCCTCCTTCTCTAGCACATCCAGTACAGCCAGTCCGGTTGCAACAGATGCCGGGGAGCCGCTGAAGGTACCTGCCTGGTAAACGCCTCCCGAGGGTGCTATCATCTCTATGATCTCCCGCTTCCCTCCAAAGACACCGATCGGCAAACCTCCGCCGACTATCTTTCCAAGGGTGGTCATATCCGGGGTGACACCGTAATACTCCTGTGCGCCTCCCATGGCGAGCCTGAAACCTGTGATGACCTCGTCGAATATGAGGACAACGTCGTTCTCCTCTGTGACCTTGCGCACATCACGGAGGTAATCACCCTCAGGAAGCACGGGTCCGATGTTGCCGAGCACAGGCTCCATTATAAGTGCAGCCACATCTTCCTTGTTCCTCTCGATCACGTCGGTTAGTGCCTCGATGTCATTGAATGGCACCTGCAGCGTATGCTTTGTAAAGTCAGCAGGGACTCCGAGGGAGTCCGGTTTGCCGAGGGTCGTGGCACCGGATCCTGCCTGCACGAGGGCCGCATCGTGGGCCCCGTGGAAGCCGCCTTCGATTTTAATGAACTTGTTCCTGCCAGTGAACCCCCTGGCAGCACGCAGTGCGCTCATGGTGGCCTCGGTACCAGTGGACACGAAGCGGAGCATGTCTATACTGGGGTATATGCCTGCTATCCTCTCCGCAAGGTTGACCTCAAGCTCCGTGGGCGTGCCGTAAAGCCATCCCTTCTCAAGCTGGGCTATGATGGCCGCCTTTATCCGGGGGTGTGCATGGCCCAGGATATTGGGACCGTATGCCAGGCAGTAATCGATATACTCGTTCCCGTCTATATCCCTGATCTTTGAACCGGAAGCGGATTCGGTATAGAATGGGTAGGGCTTGATCGCCCTGACCGGACTGCTGACCCCTCCGGGAAGAAGGGTCCTTGCTTTCTTGTATAATTCTCTTGATTTGTCTAAGGACATAGGATCACCATTTGTTCATTTAAGCATCCGCGCCATGTCTTTTGCGAAATATGTCAGTATCATATCGGCTCCCGCCCTCTTTATTGAAAGCAGGGACTCGTACATCACCTTCTTCTCGTCCAGCCAGCCGTTCTGTGCTGCTGCCTTGATCATGGCATATTCCCCGCTGACGTTATATGCAGCGGTGGGCATCCTGAACTCATTCTTGACACGGTATATGATGTCAAGGTACGGGAGTGCCGGTTTGACCATGATTATATCGGCGCCTTCCATGATATCCAGTTCTACTTCCCTGATAGCCTCATCTGAGTTGGCAGGGTCCATCTGGTAGGTTGACCTGTCACCGAAACAGCATCCCGACTCTGCAACATCCCTGAAGGGGCCATAGAATGAAGAGGAGTACTTTGCGGCATAGGACATAATGGGAATATCCCTGAAATCGTTCTCGTCAAGAGCCGAACGAATAGCCCCTATCATCCCGTCCATCATGCCTGAAGGTGCCACCATATCTGCGCCGGCTTTTGCATGGCTCACTGCGGTCTTACCAAGCAGGGGAAGGGTCTGATCGTTCAGCACTTCTCCCCTTTCCATATCCATCATCCCGCAGTGTCCGTGATCTGTGTACTCGCACAGGCATACATCGGTTATCACCAGCATGTCCCTGCCGAGCTCTCCTTTGATCTCACGGACTGCCTGCTGGACTATATCCTCATCGCCCCAGGCAGAACTTCCCTGTCCGTCCTTGTGTGCAGGTATGCCAAAGAGTATAAGGGCCGGTATTCCCAGGTCTGCAGCTTCCTTTGCATCATCGGCGACCCTGTCCAGTGGAAGCCTGTCCACGCCGGGCATCGATGCTGTACTCTGGACCGTGCTTATTGTCTCATCCACGAACATTGGGTAGATGAGGTTATCTGCCGAAAGCGAGGTTTCCCTCACAAGATCTCTAATCTTTCCGTTTCTTAATCTCCTCATTCTGATTTCCGGGAACATGGCGGCAACTCTCCTTTAATTCTCTTCTTCTCATTGCATCTATCTACGTTGAACAGCCTGAAAGCCATATCCAGCATCTGGTCATCACATAATTCTGCTGCATTCCTCAGGGACTTTGTTGGCTCCGAAAGTATCTTGTTAACAATGGAATTGGTCATATCATCGATTATCTTCTGCTCTATATCCCCTATAGTGTGATATGCGCTAAGCTTTGTCAGAGCGCGTTCTTTTTCCTGGCTGCGGACCCGGTAGTACTGGGCATACATTCCCGAAATGATATGATCGGCTCTCTGGCGCTTGTATTGCTTTATCAGGAGGTCGAATTCCTCGTCAATGATGGCCTGGGCCTTCTTGGCTTCCTCCATTCTCATTTCCAGATTCTTCTCATTGATGACACGCAGGTTATCTATATTATATAGTGTGACCAGCGGGATCGTTCCGATGCTGGGCTCTATGTCCCGGGGATTTGCAATATCGATCAGAAGGAGCGCTTTTTCCCGTGATCCCATTGCCTTTTTCACCTGCTCGTACCTGAGCACAAAGTGCGGCGCCCCGGTGGCACAGATGACCACGTCGGCTTTCTTCAGGTTCTCTTCTATCTGGTCAAAATGCACCGCATGACCTCCCATGTCGTCAGCAAGCTTCTTTGCTGCAGCATAGGTACGGTTAGCGATATACATCAGCTCGATCTCCCTGTGCGAGAGAGCCCTGGTGACAAGGGTTCCCATTTCCCCGGTACCGATCACAAGCACCATCTTGTTCTTGAGGTTACCTACTGTATCTTCTGCCAGGTCGACAGCAGCAGATGCGATCGAGAGGGCGCCCCTGTTGATGTCTGTTTCCGTCCTGACCCTCTTACCTACCTGTATAGCCTTACTGAATGCCGTGTCCAGTGTTCTCCCTGTAGTGCCGAGGTTCTTTGCAACCTGGTAGAGATCCTTTATCTGACCAAGTATCTGGTCCTCGCCTATTATCATTGACTCAAGGCCGGAAGAGAGCCTCAGCAGATGCATAATGGATTCCTCGTGATCATAGAAATCGATGATATTGGATGAAAGCCCCAGCTTCTTTGCAAACTGGAACATTACGCTGCTGCCTTTATTGGAAACAACGTACATCTCAATCCGGTTGCATGTCTTAAGGACCGCGCACTCATGAACGAGTTCATTGGAATATATATCCCTGAGGATATTCTCAAGGTCCCCGTCCCAGACCTCTTCCATCTCTTCCACGCTTGCCCTGGAATGGGTGATGACCATGCTGGATATCTCAGTCATTGGGACTCACCACGCATGTTCTTTCTCAATGCTGAAAACTTTTTATGACCAGACATGTTATCGGACTTTCCCGTTTATTTTTTCACTTATAATACCAAGTGCTACATTATACCCTTTTTCGTAGGACACCTGGAGAGCTTCCCATACCTCGCTGCTTTCCAGTACCTGCCAGAGCATTTCCTTCCTGTCCTTTTGCCCGGGCACATTCTCTTTAAGGTATGCCCGGAGATTTTCCTGGACCCTTATCATGTCTGAGAACTCAGGGGTTATGACCTCTTCTATCCTTTGCCGGACAAATCTTGAAAACGCAGGACTTGAGCCGGAGGTCGATATGCTGATGGTAAGGTCGCCCTTTTTTATGACCGAAGGAACGGTGACATCCCCGACCGCATCAACCTGGTTTGAGAGTACGTCCTTCTTTCTTGCAGCACAGGTGATCCTTTCATTGACCGCCTTGTCATTGGTTGCAGGTATGACAAGGAATGCATCCTCAAGGAACTTTTCCAGCTGGGCAGCACTAAGTCCTCCGGCATCAGCTTCCACAAGTGAGATATTGCCTTCTGAGTGCATCTGGCGGATGCAGGGGGTGAAATCCCTGCTGATGACCGTTACGTCTGCATATCTGGAAAACAGTTGCGCTTTACGTTCGCCCACGGAACCGCCGCCGAAGATGACTATCCTGCGGCCTGACATATCTATCAGCAGTGGAAGAAAGCAGTTTTCTTGTGCCATGCGGTTTTCTCCGGATTTCATTTGCCTTGAACCGGAACTTAGTTAAACGTTGCGACAGTTCAGAGGCGGACACCAGTCTTCTTGAACTCGCGCTCGCTGAACAGGAGTCTGTAATCCTGTATGCCGGTGGACTGCGAGATCCGTGCAGCCACCTCTTCACAGTCATTCCTTGTATAGGAATGGACCATTGTGAAGAGGTTGTAGTCCCAGCCAGGGTGCCGTGGCCTTTCGTAGCAGTGGGTTACCTCGGGGAAGGATGCCATTATCCTCCCTATATCCTCCACCATTCCATCAGGGACATTCCAGACACACATGGCGTTGGCCACAATACCTATATCCCTGTGTCCGATCGATGCGCCAAATCTTCTTATGATCCCCTTTTCTTTCATGAGGCGTATCCTTTCCACGACTTCTTCCTCAGTGAGCCCCAGCTTTTCTGCGATATGCCTGAAAGGTGATCCTGTGAGCGGTATGCCATCCTGGGTGGCTTTCAGTATCATTTCATCGGTTGCATCCATATCTTTTACCTGATAGTTTTGACCTGCTTTCATCTGATATTGAACCTGACACCTATCTTGAATAGTCGTACCGTAGGCAGGTTGACAAACTCAAGACCTGTCTTCTGGTTGAGCTCCCTGAGAATCTCCTGTATCCTCCCCTCATCGGATGCAGACAGCGTGAACCACACATTGTATATGTCCGGGCGAAGGTAGTTATGGGATACCTCTGCATATTCATCGATATAATCTGCTACCTCGTCGATCATTTTCTCGGGCACCTTCACAGCTACAAGCGTGCTGGTGCCTCCCACACGGTTACGGTTGATGACCGGACCTATTTTCCGGACCGCCCCTTCCTCCTGCAGCCTCCTGAGACGAATGAGGACCTCCTCTTCGCTGATCCCCAGCCCCTCCCCCAGTTTAAGGAAGGGATGAGTGTCAAGTGGAAAATCGTGTTGTATGGTGTTCAGTATCTTTTTGTCCGTTTCATCAAGGTATATCATTGGGATCACTGTTTTTTGGGTGTGTATATGCAATAGGGTTCCTCAGCCAGATAGTCCCCTGTGGCTGCATAGGCGCGTGCCCGGCATCCTGCACACACCTTATTGTATTCACAGTCCCCACACTTTCCTTTCAGCCTTGAAGGGTCCCGGAGATCATTGAAGACCTGGGAGTTCTCCCATATATCGCTGAAAGACTGCTCTTTTATATTGCCGGCAAGTGCAGGCAGGTATCCGCAGGGATAGACCTCCCCGATACTTGATACAAAGCAGAATCCAGTACCTCCAAGACATCCTTTTGTCATGGCCTCGTATCCGTGCGTCTTGACATTTATCTCGATACCTTCCTTTTTGGCACGCTGGCGCATTATCCTGAAGTAATGGGGGGCGCAGGTCGCTTTGAGCTGTATCTTCGCAGTCTTCTGCTGGTCATAGAACCAGTTAAGCACTCTTTCATATTCGACCGGAGGTATCTCCTCATCCTCGAGCTCCTTGCCTCTTCCGGTGGGAACCAGCAGGAAAATGTGCAGGGCCTCGGCTCCGATCGCAGTTGCCATTTCGAGGATATAAGGTATTTCCTTAAGGTTGCGCTTAGTGACAGTGGTATTGATCTGGAAGCTGATGCCTGCCTGCTTGATGGCACCAATTCCACGCATGGCACCTTCAAAGGCTCCGGGCATGCACCTGAAATCATCATGTGTCTCAGGGCTTGCTCCGTCCAGGCTGACACTTATTCTCCGGATACCTACTTCTTTCAGGTGCGAGGCAAGCTCAGGAGTGACGAGGGTTCCGTTGGTTGCGAGTGCCACAGGGAGACCTTTTCCGTTTGCATATGTGGCAAGTTCACATATATCATCCCTGACAAGAGGCTCCCCTCCACTGAGTATCAATATGGGCTTACCCATACTGGAAATCTCATCAATGAAGCGCATAGCTTCCTTGGTGTTAAGCTCGCCCGTTGGTTTCTGGGATGTCGATGATCCCCGGCAGTGCCTGCAGGACAGGTTGCAGCCTGCAGTGGTTTCCCATGCTATGAGTCTTGGAGGTCTGGCCATGTTGATCATTTTATATGTTTCGATGAAAGTTCCACTCTGCTTATATAGGATGGGGCTATACTAGTCCGCACCCATATTAATAATTAGTCATCGGCACAGTAAGGTCCAAGCCATGGAAAGCTGCAGCAAGCCGTTTATTCTTGTCAGTAATCATCTTAGTAGAGTTATATTGTATCAAAAGTAATATAGGGGTGAACATGTATTAACGCCTTGAATCTTGCATTTGCATCTGCCTGGGTCGTTCTGGCTGCATACATCCTTCACCTTATACGTACCCGTACGTCTCTGGCCAAGAAGCGCAGGAACATGAATGAATAGTCGGATACTACAGGTGCTCAAATGGATAAAAAACACAAGACCATGCTTGCAATTGCCTTTATCGCCGTCGTAGGTATTGCAGGTCTGTGGAACGTGGACTTTTCGCAGGGATATCTGCTGGTCTCAGAACTGCTGGAAGACCCGGATAGGTATGTGGGTCACAACGTGAATACAATGGGTACTGTGAAGAATGGCACTCTTGATGTCTCGACATCAGGTATCTCGTTCGTGCTGGAGGATCCTGAGAATGAGAAATACGAGGTCGAGGTGATCTACACCGGCGTCCTTCCTGCAAACCTGGCAGAGGGCGCAGGCCTGACAGTCAGTGGCAGGATGGTCTCCGAAAGCAGGATCGAGGCTAACAAGATAGTTATGGGATGCCCTTCAAAGTATAGTGAGTGACACCAGAAAACGGGACGTTATGATGGAAATAGAGAACCTTGAAGAATACCGATTAATAAAGGCTTCAATGGACGGGCTGGTTGCCTGCATGGATGACGGCTCGAAAATGAAGAAGATGCTGCTGCATGTCTGTAGCTCAGGTGGCAAAAGTATCCGGCCGATCATACTGATGCTATGCACGGAGATATGCGGGGGCCAACGCGAAAAAAGTGTCAACGCCGCCCTTGCCATCGAACTCATTCACTCTGCATCCCTCATACACGACGATGTACTTGATGACGGCATTATTCGCAGGGGTGTTGAATCGGCCCATAAGAAATACGGCGTTCCTGCAGCCATACTGTGCGGTGATTTCCTTATCTCGAAGGCCATTTCCCTCATATCTTCCTATGGCACGGATTCCGTGCTTGAGTTCGGCAGGGCAGGCATGTATATGGCCGAGGGTGAGACTATTGATATTTCCAGTAACGGAGCTGAATTTGGCAGGCAGAACTATTATGAATGCATAAGCAAGAAAACGGCCTCCCTTTTTGCTGCAAGTGCTGCTATCGGTGCCTATGTTGCAGGCGCTGACAGGGAAAAGGCAATGATGTTCAGGTCATTCGGTGAAAGCGTCGGCAATGCATACCAGATAGTGGATGACCTGCTTGAGTATCTGAACAGGCTTGAGGATAAGCAGTCCAACTTTGAGTCTGTGACTCTGCCACTGCTTTACGAAAGAAGTGTCGGTCGCGAGGAGGCTGTGAACCTTACAGTCCGGGAAGTCCTCATGCATGTCAGTAAGGCAAAAGGGATACTGGATGATTTCAGCGATTCCCTTGCAAAGGACAAGCTCCTCCTGGTAACCAACCTGATCACAGTAGACATGCTGCCTGAAAGTGTCCTTGGGACAAGCTGAATGCCTTTTAAATCCACTTTATATGCCAGGTGTATCCATGAAAGTATATGATAAATCAGTAATAAAAGTCAATGCAAGCACTGAAGATGGTAAGGTCGTACTTGACACCGAAGGACCCCTGTCTGCAGTGGCAAAACCCATCATTAAACGTATAAACAACATCTTTCAGGAAGAAAAGCCAATCCTTTCAGATGAGGAAAGCATAACCTTCTCCACCTGGGTCCCTCCCATGCCAGGAGAGGTATTCAACAGGATGATCAGCTCGCAGGTTGCCTCAATTCTCAAGAAGAGAGTGCCTGACCAGTTCTCCATCGGCATCACAGGCAGATGCCCGAACAACTGCATACACTGCGGTGCTGCAGGTATCGTTGCAGACCCCGAGCTGACTACAGATGAGATCAATGGTGCGGTTAACAGGGCTCTTGATCTTGGGAGTTATTACATCTCCTTTGACGGTGGAGAGACAATGCTGCGCAAGGATCTGGCAAGGATGGTCGATGCCGTGGACAAGAGCCGTGCTGTGGCAGCCTGCTTCACATCCGGTTTTTCCATGAACGAGCAGAAGGCAGGCGAGCTGAAAAGAGCAGGACTTTTTGCTGCACACATGAGCCTTGACAGCCCTGATGAGAAGGAACATGACCGGGTGAGGGGACGCGAAGGAGCTTTCAGGGACACTGTGAACGGTGTGAAGAACGTGCTTTCCGCAGGCATCCTTGCCGACCTCTTTGTCGTGGTATCACCTCACAATATCGATGATCTTGACGGCTTCTACCAGTTTGCTGCCGACATGGGCATGCACGAGATGTCCGTGTATGAGATAGTGGCCGTAGGGCGCTGGCTGGAACATGAGGATGAGGTAATCGGTGAGAAAGACGTGAAGCGCCTGGCCGATTTCCAGAAGTCCGCCAACCGGAAGCCCGAAGGACCAAGGGTTACTGCGTTTCCTTATTTCCTGGGACCTGACCAGTTCGGGTGCTTTGCAGGAAGGCGCTGGATGCATGCCACTGCAGGCGGTGATGTCCTTCCCTGTGCCTACACACCCCTTTCATTCGGTAATATCCGCGAAGAGGATCTTGGAGCCATATGGGAGCGCATGGGCAAGCATGCAGCATACAGGTCATCTGCAGACTACTGCATGATGCGCAATCCCCTGTTCAGGGAAAAGTATATTCACACTATCCCTGAAGGAGAGAGGCTTCCCCTGAGAGTGGACCTGCAAAAGGACTAATTCCCAGTAGGATGTCCGATATAAAAGGATACTAAACATACAACTGCCCTTATTATTATATCTGAAGAGGGAGCAGGCGTGTCTCGCGGAGGATGCCACAGCTGACGTTTTTCGTGCTCCCACTTTAATCAAAAATCAGTACCTGTTTATGAATCACGTCTACGAAACCTTTATATCTCATTTAACACTAGAGGGAATGAATTATTCGGGATAATTATAATCAATCATCACGAGGATTAGCATGGCCAAAGAGAAAATCTTGTCTGAAATAAAAGAAGCAGAAGGCAATGCACGGAAAATGGTTGAAAACGGTGCAAAGAGTAAACAGGACCGTATCAACAGTGCACGTGCAGAAGCCAGGGAGATCATGAAGCAGGCGGAGGCCGATGCCCATCGATCTGCACAGAATGCGATAAAGTCAGCTGAAGAGACAATAAGCTCCGAAAAGCAGGAAATCATTAAGGCTGGTCTGGCTGAGGCAGAGGCAACTAAAGTTAAGGCATCTTCCAATGTGGATAATGCGGTTAATATGTTACTGACTGAGTTTGAGAGGGCAGTACATGCTTAAGCCAAAACAGATGAGTCGTGCCGTTATAGTTGGCCATAAGAACATCCTTGAAGAAACGGTCGATGCTCTGCATAAAGCTAATCTGTTCCATATAGAAGACTTTAATGAGGATGGCTCTGATCTTAAGATCGGCAAGCCGTTAGAAGGTGGAAGCGAAGTTTCCAGGAAACTGGTGAAGATAAGGTCCATTGCAAGCCTTCTTGGTGTAAAGGAAGTTGCGGTTGCTAAGCAGAATCCCTCTGCGGTTTGCTCCCGGCTTGACAGCTGTCTGGACACGCTGGATCAGGAATTGGATGTGCTTGTTGAGAAAAAGAGACTTTTAGAAGCTGATCTTAAGGAATTGGGCTCCTCCAAGAAAGACCTCCTCCCTTTGATCAATATTGACCTTGACCTGAGTCTTTATAGAGGGTACGAGAATCTGGTTGTGTTTGCAGGGCATGTAAAAGAGAACCCTGAAACTCTTGTTTCCCGGATCACTCCTTCTTACGAGATTTACTATGATCAGCACAACGGTACTGTTGTGCTCTTTGTTCCAAAGGACAAAGCAGAGCCGGTAAGTGAAATGCTTGCAGGTGCCTCCTTTAAAGAGATCAAGGCTCCGGCCCTGGATGGTGTCCCCTCCAAGCTCCTTGCTGACATCGAGCGGAAAGAAGCAGATATCAACACAAAGATTGAAGCAGTGGATACTGAGATCGACG
This sequence comes from Methanolobus sp., assembly GCA_030154025.1. Taxonomy (GTDB): domain Archaea; phylum Halobacteriota; class Methanosarcinia; order Methanosarcinales; family Methanosarcinaceae; genus Methanolobus. The sequence continues at coordinate 17,294 of JASKKT010000020.1, read as the reverse complement.
CTCTGAAGCTCAAGTACTCCGATTTGATTCTTGCAAGCAACGAGATACTCTCCATAGAGGTCCAGAAGTCAGAGGCTCCACTCAGGATAGCGACCACTGAGAGTTCATTCATTATCGACGGGTGGCTCCCCACTGAGAATTACGGCAGGCTGGAGCAGGTCATAGAAAATGCTACAGACGGCCGAGCTTTCGTTTCAGAGCAGGAGATAACAAAGCCTGACATCAAGATTGTGCCTATAGAGTACAATAATCCTAAGGTGGTGTCTCCCCTTCAGGAGATCATGAACCTATACGGACGTCCCACATACAAGGAAATTGACCCTTCAGCTTTGATATTCATTACATTCCCTCTCTTATATGGTATGATTCTTGGTGATATGGGTTATGCGCTTATTTTGGCGACACTTGCTTTTATTATCAAGAAGGTCGTATCCTCGGATGCGATTAAGCCATTAATGAACATCCTGATATATTGTCAGGTATCAGCTTTCTTATTCGGTATATTGTACGGTGAGTTCCTGGGATTCCCACTTGCAGGCTATCATGGACAACCCGGTTTGATTCCCGGTTTTGAAACGATAGATCTGTTCGCGACTCCCTTTGCGGGTGAAGTGGTCGGTTATCCTTTACACAGGACCCATCTTATAATGACGTTCATCGTTGCGACCATCCTTGTTGGTTTGATCCATATAAACATGGGATATCTGGTGGGCTTTATCAATGAGAAAAGGAAGCACGGTATGTCTGCAGCTATTTTCGAGAAGGGAAGCTGGTTTGTTGTACAGCTCGGCATCCTTCTTACAGCGCTTGCGTACATCGGCATGCTGCCAATAATTGTGGGAGCAGCGGTATTTATTATCGGTGTAGGCATGCTCCTGAAGGGGGAAGGTATAAAAGGCCCGGTCGAGTTGCCATCCATTCTGAGCAATTCCCTGTCCTATACCCGTATAATAGCTGTAGGCCTGTCATCAATATCAATTGCCTCGACTGTCAATGCCATTGCCTTTGGCATGATATGGCCGCCGGGATCGCCGATTGGTGCGATGACCCTATTTGCGATAGTAGTGTTCATTTTCGGACACGCCTTAAACACTGCCCTGAGCATTATAGCCCCCGGATTGCATGCGCTCAGGTTACAGTACGTAGAGTTCTTCGGTAAATTCTACGAAGGTGGGGGGCGCAAGTACGATCCATTTGGATATATTAGAAAATACACGGAGGAAAACTAAAATGGTAACAGAAGCAGTAACAATGGCAGATCCAGCAGGATTGAAAGCAATCGGAGCAGCACTCGCAGTAGGACTTACAGGTCTTGCATCAGCATATGCAGAGAGGGATATCGGTGCTGCGGCAATAGGTGCAATGGCTGAGAACGAAGGCCTTTTCGGTAAGGGTCTGATTCTTACTGTTATTCCCGAAACGATCGTCATTTTCGGTCTGGTAGTCGCAATATTGATGCTATAAGTCTTTTTAAGAGCACTTTTTGCTCTTAAATCATTTTGTAGGTGAATGAGCATGGGACTTGAAATTGTTGTTAAGGATATCATGGATGCTGCACAGGCGGAAGTGGCCCGTTTGAACCGTGAGGCTGACGCAGAGGCTTCTCTTATTATAGAAGATGCCCGTCAGGCCGCGAAGAAGATAGTGGGCGAACGTCTTGCCAAGGCAGAGGATGATGTCCGCAAAATGAGACAGCAAGAAATATCTAGCGCAAATCTTGAAGTAAAGCGCACACTGCTCAATGCACGTAAGGAATTGCTTGAAGATGTATATACCAGAACTGAAAGATCCATAGCCGCATTTTCCCCTGAAAAGAACGAAGAGCTTCTGAAGTCCATCATTGAGAAGAACGAAGCTGGCGGTAAAAGGATATACTCAAATGCAGCATCAGAGAAGATTGTGAGGAAACTGAGCTCTCTCGAATATGCTGGCAACATCGACTGTCTCGGTGGCGTTGTCATTGAGAATGAAGATGGGACTGTGAGACTGGATTATACCTACGATGTCATCCTTAAGAGTGTAAGTGAGCAGTTGTTGAAGCAAACATCTGATATCTTATTTGGGTGATTTCTAAATGCAGCTGTTGCAGAAATTTAAGCGTGGTTCTGGCTCAAAAAGTCACGCCAAATACGCATATACAGTATCACGCGTTCGTGCAATGAAAAGTAAGCTCTTGCCAAAAGAGACTTACCCCAGACTCATGAATATGAGCATTGATGAGATAGCCAGGTTCATTGGCGAGTCGGGATATACGGAAGATGTTGATGAGCTGGCGTTGCGATTTGAGGGCGTTGACCTGATTGAGCATTCTCTGAACAGGAACCTGTCTGTTACCTTCAGAAAACTCCTGAATATCTCTGAAGGAGAAGTCAATTTCCTGATTGCGGAATACCTCAAGGAATATGACATATGGAACATCAAGACTATCCTGAGAGGCAAGTACTGTAAGGCATCTACAAAAGAGATCCAGGAAGCTCTTGTTGCAGGAGGCAGCTTGACCTACACATTACTTTCCGGCCTGGCCACAAAGGAGAGCTATGAGGAGGTTGTATCTGAATTTGAAGGTACCGAGTATTATCCGATACTTGAAAAATACGATGGCACCAATCTATCGGATATAGAGAACCTGCTTGATAAGCTGTATTACGCCGGACTCTTTGCCCTTGCAGGCAGCTCCAAATCAAAAGACCGCAAGCTTTTTGCCAAGTTCATCAGGGCGGGTATTGATATCAAGAACCTTATGATTCTTTTCCGTTTGAAGAAGGCAGGAATCACGGACCCCGATATGATCAAACTGATGATAGAAGGTGGTCTTGAGATCAAATTCAAGGATATACAGAGAATGATGTCACTTTCCTTTGGAGAGTTTATTGAGGAGCTCAATAAATACTCTTACTGGGAGGAAATATCAGATATCGTAAGCTCGGATATGCAATCACTGATCCATGTCGAGACGAGGCTCAAGAAATACAGGCTTAAATCTGCATCAAGCTTCTCACACGTTTATCCACTCTCAATAGTACCAATTATGGACTACATTCTGACTAAGCAGAATGAGGTAAACAACCTGCGGATAATAGTACGTGGCAAAGAGGCCAACCTCAGTGATGAAATTATCAGGGAACAGTTGGTGATCTGATGGAATTAGCAGTGGTTGGACGCAGCGAGTTCGTGACAGGGTTCAGGCTCGCAGGTGTCAGAAAAATATATGAAGTTAATGATGGCGAACTTGAAGCTACCGTGCACAGGATAATTGAGGATGAGGAAGTAGGCATTCTTGTAATGCACGGTGATGATCTCAATAAACTACCGGAGATGCTAAGAAACACTATCAATGACTCTGTTGAGCCAACAATTGTGACTCTTGGAGGTAGTGCGCAAAGTTCGAACCTAAGGGAAAAAATAAAACAATCGGTAGGTGTTGATCTGTGGAAATGAAAGGTGAAATTTATCGCGTGGCAGGTCCTGTCGTCACTATCAGGGGCATCAAGCCTAAAATGTACGACGTGGTCCAGGTTGGTCACGAAGGATTAATGGGTGAAGTGATCAGGATAGAAGGTGACAAAGCCACTGTCCAGGTATACGAGGACACAGCCGGTATCAAACCGGGAGAACCCGTAGTGAACACTGGAATGTCCCTCTCAGTAGAACTTGGTCCAGGATTGCTGGAAAGCATTTATGACGGTATCCAGAGACCTTTGATGGTCCTGCAGGAAAAGATGGGCGACTTCATCCAGAGAGGAGTCACTGCAAACGGACTCAGCCGCGAGAAAGTATGGGAGTTCAGGCCAACTGCAAAGAAGGGTGACTCCGTAAAGGGCGGAGACGTAATTGGTCTTGTGCAGGAAACCGAGAACATTGAGCACAAGATCATGGTCCCACCAACCATTTCGGGAACTATCTCCGAGATCAAGGCGGGCAAGTTCAAGGTCGATGAAATTATATGTGTTCTTGAGAACGGCACACAACTGTCAATGATGCAGAAGTGGCCTGTCAGGAAACCACGTCCTGTAGGCAAGAAGCTCATGCCGAACAAGCCCCTTATTACCGGTCAGAGGATCCTTGACGGTCTGTTCCCGGTTGCAAAGGGCGGTACTGCAGCTATCCCGGGTCCCTTCGGTTCCGGTAAGACAGTTACCCAGCAGCAGCTTGCAAAGTGGAGTGACACTGACATTGTGGTCTACATCGGATGCGGCGAGCGTGGAAACGAGATGGCTGATGTGCTTAACGAGTTCCCCGAGCTCCAGGACCCAAAGACAGGACGCCCGCTCATGGAGCGTACCGTGCTTATCGCCAACACCTCAAACATGCCTGTGGCAGCCCGTGAGGCTTCAGTTTATACAGGTATCACCATTGCGGAATACTACCGTGACATGGGATACGACGTATCACTCATGGCAGACTCCACTTCAAGGTGGGCAGAGGCAATGAGAGAGATCTCATCAAGGCTTGAAGAGATGCCAGGTGAGGAAGGTTACCCTGCATACCTCTCAGCAAGACTCTCCGAGTTCTATGAGAGAGCAGGATATGTACGCACCCTCGAAGGTCAGGAAGGCTCTATCACAGTAATCGGTGCAGTATCACCACCGGGCGGTGACTTCTCCGAACCGGTCACACAGAACACCCTCCGTATCGTGAAGGTTTTCTGGGCACTGGATGCAAAGCTTGCACAGAGAAGGCACTTCCCGTCCATTAACTGGCTCACAAGTTACAGCCTGTACACACAGGGACTCTCCGGCTGGTTCGGTGAGAATGTGGCACCCGACTGGGTAACCCTGAGGGACAATGCAATGGACCTTCTCCAGCAGGAAGCAGAACTCCAGGAGATCGTGCAGCTGGTCGGTTCCGACGCTCTGCCAGAGGACCAGCAGCTTGTGCTCGAGATCTGCCGCATGCTCAGGGAATACTTCCTGCAGCAGAACGCTTTCCACCCTGTGGACACATACTGCCCCTTCGACAAGCAGTACAAGTTACTGAAAGCAATCTCCAAGTACGGCGAGATGGCAACAGCTGCACTTGAAGCAGGCGTCCCGATGAAAGACATCCTGTCCCTCGAGTCAAAGGATGAACTTGCGAAGGTAAAGTTCGAAGAGAACTTCCAGGATGCACTTGACGCTGTCCTGACCAAGATGGATAAGGAATTTGCGCAGCTTGGAGGTAAGTAAAAATGACCAAGGAATATAAGACAATCACAGAGATCTCAGGACCACTGGTCTTCCTTGAGAAGACCGAACCTGTAGGTTACAATGAACTGGTTACTATCAACCTTCCGGACGGGACCACCAAAAGAGGACAGGTCCTTGATACCTCCGCTGACATGGTAGCAGTCCAGGTATTCGAAGGTACCGGCGGACTCAACGAGGAATCCGGTGTGGTCTTCACAGGCGAGACCATCAAGCTCCCGGTTTCCAAGGACATGCTCGGCCGTATCCTTTCCGGATCCGGTGAGCCACTGGACGGCGGACCACGCATCATCCCTGAAGACAGGGTAGACGTCAACGGTGCATCAATGAACCCATATTCAAGGATGCCACCTGAGGAATTCATCCAGACAGGCATTTCAACCATCGACGGTACCAACACCCTCGTACGTGGCCAGAAGCTGCCCATCTTCTCCGGATCAGGTCTTCCACACAACGAGATCGCACTGCAGATCGCACGTCAGGCAAAGGTTCCCGGCTCCACCGAGGACTTCGCGGTAGTGTTCGCTGCAATGGGTATCACCAGTGAGGAAGCACAGTACTTCATGGAAGACTTCGAAAAGACCGGTGCCCTTGAGAGAGCAGTGGTGTTCCTCAACCTCGCAGACGACCCTGCTGTAGAGCGCCTTATCACACCAAGGATGGCACTCACCGCAGCAGAGTACCTCGCATACGAACACGACATGCACGTACTGGTCATCCTTACGGATATCACCAACTACTGTGAGGCACTCCGTCAGATGGGTGCAGCCCGTGAAGAGGTTCCTGGAAGGCGTGGTTACCCGGGTTACATGTACACCGACCTTGCATCACTTTACGAGCGCGCAGGTGTCATCAAGGGAAGGAAGGGTTCAGTCACACAGTTCTCAATCCTTACCATGCCCGGTGACGATATCACCCACCCGATCCCTGACCTCTCAGGTTACATTACCGAAGGACAGATCGTGGTCTCAAGGGAACTGCACAGAAAGGGTATCTATCCACCTATCAACGTACTGCCTTCACTCTCCCGTCTGATGAACTCAGGCATTGGTGCAGGCAAGACCAGGGATGACCACAAGGCAGTCTCTGACCAGATGTATGCAGCCTACGCAGAAGGCCGTGACCTCAGGGGTCTCGTTGCCATCGTGGGTAAGGAAGCTCTTTCCGAGAGGGACCAGAAGATCCTTGAGTTCGCAGACCTCTTTGAGGACAGGTTCGTCCGCCAGGGAAGGGATGAGGACAGGACTATCGAGGATACCCTGAACGTCTCCTGGAGCATCCTTGCAGAACTTCCGGAAGCCCTGCTCACAAGAGTGGACAACAAGTACATCCAGAAGTACCACCCCGCTCACAAGAGCAAGTAAAGTCAGGTGATCCTACATGGGCGTAAAAGATGTAAAACCAACCCGGTCCGAACTTATCGAGCTCAAGAAGAAGATCAAGCTCTCCCAGAGCGGCCACAAGCTGCTCAAGATGAAGAGGGACGGACTTATCCTTGAGTTCTTCGAGATACTCGGCAAGGCCAAGGATGTCAGGACCGAGCTGGACGCCGCCTATGAAGTCGCTTCCCGCAGGATAGCCATTGCAGAAGCTGTTGACGGTGTGATCACCGTCAAATCCACCTCTTTTGCCCTTCAGGGCAAGCCGGAGATCGAGCTGGAAAGCCGCAATATAATGGGTGTCGTCGTTCCCAAGATCGAGTCATCCAGTGTCCACAAAGCGCTCGATGAGCGTGGATACGGTATCGTCGGTACCAGTTCCTACACGGATGAGGCAGCAGATTCATACGAGATCCTTGTTGAGAAGATCATCCTTGCAGCAGAGATCGAGACCACCATGAAGAAGCTTCTCGAGGATATCGAGAAGACCAAAAGGCGTGTCAATGCTCTCGAGTTCAAGGTGATCCCCGAACTTCAGGAAGCAATGAACTTCATAAGGCTCCGTCTCGAAGAGATGGAAAGGGAAAACACCTTCAGGCTGAAAAGGATCAAAGGTTAATTCCTTATGAGCACTCCCAATGGTCGCCCAAACCTGGTCGACCGCTTTTTCATTCGAATGTCCCGCCCTGAGAACCTTGCCAGGATACTCAGGTGGGCCTGGTTCATTTCCCTGGTCATGCTTGTATTAGGTTATATCATCATTTATACGAAGATCAGGCATATGATCCCGATCTGAGTTTTCTATTTCTTCATAGTTCATTTTATAATTATTTGCCTTTCATTATGTTGTAGTATTTATAGTTTCGAAATGAGCTTAATCATGTAGCTATTATTATATTAGCTATTAACTGGTTTCTCCCAAAAACAAAACTTTAAGCCAAAGAAAAAGAGAACTTGAATAAATCTTAGTTATTCGGGGTCTATCAACCAATTGATGATATTATAGCTATTATTATCATTATTATTATTATTATTATTATTATTATTATTTAAATGCATTTTTAGATATGTGATAATTGCTTATTTTATTCAGATTACCATCAAAATCACAAATATTCTTACAAAAATGCATGCATTCTTATATTGTGGAACAAAAACTGCAAAAGGGGTAGCATGCAAATGTGGAAAAACACAAAGCTCATATTGCATCTAATGATAACGTCAATGCAAACATTATCGAGTATCAAATTTATGATGTCTGGTTTTGGGTGTTGTTGCTATGGTCCCACATGTAAACTCTCACAGTTGCGTCATGCAATTCTTTCGTTGTTTTGGCTTCGATGAAGTTTCTAGACTGTGGGGATATTTTATGCCATGCAAGCGTATCTGTGACAATCCAACCTCGCTCATGGATCTCAGTGACATTTTCTAGCATTTCGATGTTCTTTAGGACTATGGAATTGGAATATACATCCCGGGACTCGTTGTTTAACGTAAAGGATTCCATGCCGGTGCCAACAACGTTGAAAGCCAGCCAGTAATCATTTTTGCCAAGATAGAACTGAGCGGGAGCGGTCCATGTGGAGATAACTACGTCTTCCGGCTGCATATTACTGCTTACATGGGAATATGCCTTCCTGAAATCCGAAAGAGGTGCATTGGGACCCAGATCATACACCTCCTTTGGTGTAAACGTGAAGGCCGGGGAAAAGTACATCAGAAGTATCAGTGAGACTACCGTTATTGAGTATATTACAGGCTTTATCGGAATATTTGGAGAAAGGTTGTCTTGGACTGCATTCTTGCCACGGACGCCAGCATAGCCAGTATCGTTTTTTGTACTGTCATTGGTTTTTAATGGACCGAATCTCTTACTTACTGCTTGTGAGATATACTCAATTATAAAATCAAGGAAATAAGCTACAAGAATGAACAACATAGGTATAACAAAATACAGGTAGCGGATCCCAAAAAGAAGGACGTGGAAGAATATCAAATAAAAAGGAATGACAACAGACAGTGTCAGGAGTAATCCTTTTCTCCAATCCCTATTCATAAGTACGGTTGCTCCGGGAACTGCTGCAAATAAAGAAAAGCCGAGGTTTTTTTTCAGAAAATAGATGTATTCCTCATAATAATTCACTTGTGTCTGAAGCACATGCGAAATCACGCCTTTATTATAAGCTATCCCGAGCAGGAATAAAAATACTATACCTACGTATAAAATGTTTTTTTGTCTGAGAATATTCATATCCCTGTTCTGTTTCAGGAAGGATATAATTAAAAAGAACAAAAAAACAACGATCAGAGTATAACCGAATACATGGGACAAAATAGTTGCTACAAACGAAGCAACTAGCAATAACAGATGTCTTTTGTCCCTGCTACTGACGTAACCGTAGAACAGGTACAATGACAGGAGATAAAAGAATTGCAGTTGCTGGTACATTCTTGCCTGCCTTGACCAAGCTATCTCCCATACTGAGAAGGCCACCAGGATCGCTGCGATGATCCCTATCCTTTTGTTGCCCCACCTGCTGCCGATATGATAAACGAGGAGTATAGTCAGGGCTCCGAAGATCACACTGGGGAACCTGCCTGCAAACTCATTGACGCCAAAAACGCTGAAGGAAAGCGATATCAGAAACGTGTTGAGGATTGCACGTCCATAAAAGAAACCTGAAGGAAAGACGGGAGCCCCACGTTCGGACAGGGCAATTGCCGCAATCGAACTAATCGTTTCATCGAACCAGAAGGACTCACTTCCGAGGCTGTGGATTCTTAAAATGAAGCCTGATATCAATACAGCCAGGATTACGATATTGTTTTTGATCAATTGCAGTCCGTATTTCATGGTAACCTGATATGATATTTAAGAATCAGATGCTCTAAAACTATTACCCTATCTGGAAGACTTAATATTAAAGTGTTGGTTTCATATGTGTTTGTTGGTTTATCGAAATTTGCAGGAAATTGAGATTTGTATGAGGGGATAATGCTTAAAGTACTTCCACAAACCATTACCGGGCTCTGATATTTTCATGACTATGGTGCATGTAGAGAGAAATTCTAAAGTGAGGCACCTTCCTAAGCATCATATACGCAAAATCACAAATTTTCTCACTATCCATATATTTCATACATCTATTACCCATGGCAAGATTCGACAGGTATGGACCCAATGCAGACATTAATGGATAGATTTAAATAACATATAATTAAATCTAAATAATAATTTGTGTAGTAACATTTAAGATGATGAAATCTTTGAAAAACGGATTAGTGAAGAGACTTACATAAATGGTGAAACCGATGCTCTCTGATAAAAACAGAAATTTATCCTGGCAAGAAGAAAGTGAATGGTGAAGATATGCATAACTGCGAAAAAAAATTGCTTCATCTGCGATGAGTAATGAAAAATTATTTAAAGTTTCTCCACATTTAGGCGGCAATCAAAAACCAAATTTTTAAAAATGGTGGTATATATGGTAATTTTACTTACGGGCTGTGCAGGATTTATCGGTTCACATGTGCTGGACAGGCTTCTTTCCATGAACGAAGAAGTAATAGGAGTGGACAATTTTGATTCATTCTACAATCCTCTTATTAAGTGCAAAAACATAGAGCACAATTTGAAAAACCAAAATTTTGCGTTATATAATGCCGATATCCGGCATATCAAAGAAATGAATGCTATTTTTCAGGATAACGATATCACTACAATAATCCATTTAGCAGCACGGGCAGGAGTAAGACCTTCAATAAATGATCCTCTATTATATGAAGATGTCAATATCCGGGGTACTCTGAACCTGCTGGAGCTTAGCAGAAAATATAATGTAGAGAATTTTGTTCTTGCATCCACATCCTCCGTGTACGGCGCCAACGAGAAAGTCCCGTTCAGTGAAGAGGATTGTGTTGACAGGTCTATCTCACCCTATGCGGCATCCAAAAAAGCGTGTGAGACGTTCTGCTACACACACCATCACCTTTACAACCTGCCGGTCGTATGCCTACGCTTTTTCACAGTATACGGACCCAGGCAAAGACCCGAGATGGCCATCCACAAGTTCACGCAGCTGATCGACGAGGGAAGCGAGATCGAGATGTACGGCAACGGAGCCTCCAAGAGGGACTACACATACATAGACGATATCGTGGACGGCATAGTCAATGCCACAGGGATCAAAGAGGGCTATGAGATCATCAACCTCGGCAATTCCGACGTGGTGGAGCTGCGCTACCTGATCCGCGTCATCGAACAGAACCTTGGCAAAAAGGCAAAGATCAAAGAGCTGCCCGACCAGCCCGGCGACGTACCTATCACCTATGCAGATATCTCCAAAGCCAGATCCCTCATAAGGTACAACCCCCAGATAAAGATCGAAGAGGGTGTCAGAAGGTTCGTGGAATGGTACAGGAATGAGCGTACCGTTTTCCAGGACAGTGACATTATCAAGACCAAGATCTCTGATTCGGTACAATCCCCGGATAAAGACAAGAGAAAAGAACAGGATTACATAGCGGTATAGGTGTGAGATTGTTGATATCCATCGTTGTACCGTTCTATAATGAGGAAGAGAACGTTCTGCCACTGTACGAAGATAAGAAGGTAACAGAATGAAAGCCCTAAAAACGAAGATTGAAGGACTTTATGTCCTAGAACCGGATATTTTCGGAGATGAGCGAGGCTATTTCTTTGAGAGCTACACCAAAAAGAAACTAGACAGTCTGATCTCTGAGGAATATACTTTCGTTCAGGATAACGAATCCAAATCATCCTACGGAGTTTTACGTGGTCTGCATTATCAATTAGCACCATACAGTCAGACAAAGCTTGTCCGTGTTATCCAGGGAAGAGTATATGATGTAGCTGTGGACCTGAGAAGTGACTCACCAACCTTTGGGGAATGGGCAGGAGTTGAGCTTTCAGCTGAAAATAAAAAGCAGTTCCTTGTTCCAAAAGGTTTTGCTCATGGGTTTGTTGTCCTGAGTGAAAACGCTGTTTTTGCTTACAAGTGTGATGAATGTTACAATCCTAAAGCCGAAAGAGGTATTATTTTCAACGACCCGGCACTTGGCATTGACTGGAAAGTAAGTCCTGATGATCTCATAATAGCTGAAAAAGACAAAAAATGGCCTGTTATAGCTGAAGCTGAAATGAATTTCTAGGTGTGAAAAAATGAAATTATTAGTCACAGGTGGAGCTGGCTTTATTGGAAGCAACTTCATTCGGATGATGTTTGCAAAGTACCCCCGAATAGAGATCGTAAACCTTGATAAACTCACTTATGCAGGTAATCTAGGGAGCCTGAAAGACATTTCATATCCAGGTTATAGTTTCGTTCAAGGGGATATATGTGATCCTGAAGTTGTCATGAAGGCTATGGAAGATGTGGACACTGTCGTACATTTTGCAGCCGAGAGCCACGTAGACCGTTCGATCGAGGATAGTTCCGCCTTTGTCATGACCAATGTAGTGGGAACCAATAATCTCCTGAAGTGCGCCATGGACTCTAACATGAAGCAGTTCATCCATGTGTCCACAGATGAGGTATACGGCAGTATTAAGGAAGGCTCGTTCTGTGAGAATGATAACCTGGATCCATCCAGCCCCTACTCCTCAAGCAAGGCAGGCTCTGATTTGCTAGCATTATCCTACCATAATACATACGGACTCCCTGTGACCGTCACCCGCTGTACCAACAACTTCGGACCATATCAGTTCCCGGAAAAGCTAATCCCACTTTTTATCACCAACCTAATGAACGGCAAACAAGTTCCTGTGTATGGTACCGGCCTGAACGTAAGGGATTGGATCCACGTTGAAGATCACTGTTCAGGCATTGATTTTGTAAGAAAGCATGGCAAGGCCGGAGATATATACAATATCGGCGGTGGGAACGAGCTCACCAACCTTGAGATCACACACCGAATACTGAAAGCCCTGGGTAAGAGTGAATCCATGATCCGATATGTAGAAGACCGCAAAGGCCATGATTTCCGATATTCTATCGACTGCACCAAGCTCAAAAAAATGGGTTGGGAGCCTGCCTATGACTTTGACACAGCACTAGACCGGACCATCCAATGGTACATAGACAACAGATGGTGGTGGGAACCATTAAAGTCATGATCTTTGGTGCAGGTGGGATGCTTGGCAAAGACCTGTGTGAAGTGTTCCCTGATGCCATATCCTTCACACATAATGAACTGGACATTACCAACAGGCTGCTTGTTATAGGTGCCATCCTAGATAATAGCCCTGATGTGGTCATCAACGCTGCTGCCTATACAATGGTAGACCAAGCAGAAGATGAAAACGAGCTTGCTTTCGAGGTTAACGGCTATGCGCCGGGCCATATCGCCGAAGGTTGCTCGCAAATCGGCGCAAAGCTCATTCACTACAGCACGGACTACGTTTTTGAGGGTACAAAACAGGGATACATAGAATCCGATAATCCTAATCCCATCAACGCATACGGCAAATCCAAACTACGTGGTGAGCAGGAAATCGCCAAAAACACAGACAACTTCATAATCATACGTACGTCCTGGCTTTTCGGGAAGAATGGAAAGAACTTCGTGGATACCATGCTGAGACTTTCCCCGCAGATGGAAAAAGTAAAGGTCGTAAACGACCAGTTCGGCAGGCCCACATACACAGCCGACCTGGCACGCAAGACTGCTGAGATAATTGACATGGAACCTGGCATCTATCACATTACCAATAATGGAATATGTTCCTGGTACGAGTTTGCGTCTGCGGCCATTAAGAATGCAACTCCATGCACAAGCAATGAATATCCCACAAAAGCAGAACGTCCCCTATACTCAATTCTCAATAATACTAAAACAACACAAATGAGACACTGGAAAGAAGCATTAAACGCTTATCTTAAGGAGACAAAAACATGAAAGGCATAATACTTGCAGGCGGCACTGGAAGCAGACTTTACCCACTTACAAAGGTTACGAACAAGCACCTTTTACCTGTCTATGACAAACCAATGATATACTATCCACTACAGACTCTTATTGGCGCAGGTGTCAAGGATATAATGATAGTATCTGGCCGTGGACATGCAGGACACTTTCTTGAGCTATTGGGCTCGGGTGCAGACTTTGGAGTAAAGTTGACATATGAGATTCAGGATGAAGCAGGGGGTATTGCTCAAGCACTCGGTCTTGCAGAAGATTTCGCAGACAGTGAAAACGTTACGGTCATTTTGGGAGATAATATATTCCAGGACAATATCACGGATGCTGTGCAAAATTTTAAGGAAGGTGCACATATTTTCCTGAAACCTGTGCCTGATGCCCAGAGATTCGGTGTGGCAGAAGTTGACGAGAATAACGGTCATGTACTGGGAATTGAAGAGAAACCTACTCAACCGAAGTCAGATTTTGCCGTGACAGGCCTGTATATCTATTCCAATGATGTCTTTGATATAATTAAAATCCTTAAGCCTTCACATCGTGGCGAACTTGAGATTACTGACGTAAACAATCATTACATCCAGAAGAACAGGATGAGATACTCAGTACTAAGAGGATTCTGGAGTGATGCAGGGACTTTTGATTCACTGCATTGTGCGAGTGAGTTGGTCAGAAGTATGAAAACTGCACAGGGCGATCAAGTGGCATGTTTAGGAATCGTATCTTCAGAATCGTCTGAATGTAAGGAAGGTAACTGATGATATCAGTAGTAATCCCTTTTTATAATGAACAAGAGAATATTATCCCTATTTATGACAAATTGTCGTCAGTTTTAAACAATATGGGTCATCCTTATGAAATAACTTTTGTAGATGACGGTTCTACCGATAATACTTTTGAAGAAATGATGAAACTTGAAGATGAACAAAAAAGTTTAAAAATTGTTAAATTCAGGAAGAACTTCGGTCAGAGTGCTGCTTTGAAAGCAGGTTTCGATCATGCAACTGGTGATTTGATCATCAGTATGGACGGGGACCTCCAAAATGATCCTGCCGATATACCAAAACTAATAGATAAAATCACTCGAGAGGATTACGATGTCGTGTGTGGCTGGCGTGCTGACAGAAAAGACACAATTTTCAAGAAATTGTTCTCTAGAATAGCCAACTTCATTCGTCATAAAATAACAAGTGAACCTATACATGATTCAGGATGTACTTTCCGAGTCTACAAGCACGAATGTGTGAAAGATCTTGAACTTTATGGAGAACTCCACCGCTACATCCCTGCAATGCTATTCTGGAAAGGCTACAAGATTGGTGAAGTAGAAGTTCAGCATCACTCAAGAAAATTCGGATATACAAAGTATAACTGGAAGAGACTTATTAAAGGCTTCCTTGATCTGATAGTAATCAGTTTCTGGCAAAAATATGCTGTTCGCCCAATTCATGTCTTCGGAGGGTTGGGGTTGCTATTAACTGCCACAGGTGTTTTGGCTGGTGGATTGATGGGTATCCAGAGATTATTCTTTGGTATCAGTTTGACTAACAGACCAATGTTTTTACTATCAATTCTATTGATAATTCTCGGTGTACAGTTTATTGTGTCTGGAATTATAGCAGACATCGTGCTAAAGGTGTATTATGGACAAAATGGTAGAAAGAATTATCTGATCGAGAAGGTGGTGGAGTGAACATTTTGATTGTTAATTATGAATTTCCACCTTTAGGAGGAGGTGGAGGGGTTGCTTGCTATCATATAGCAAGGGAATTGGCCAAAACACATAGTGTGGATTATCTTACGACTGGCCATAAAGGTTTACCGAAATTTGAAGTTGTTGATGGAATTAATGTTTATCGTGTACCTGTGTTAGGCAGGAAAGAATTGAGCACGGCAACACTTCTGTCCATGTTGACGTTTTTGCCTTCAAGTATGGCAAAAGGAATTAAGTTGTGCAAATCAAATCAATATGATGTGATAAATACACACTTTGTAATACCGTCAGGTCCAACGGGAATGTTTCTCTCTAAATTATTTAAGATACCAATCGTTATGTCTATTCATGGAGGAGACATATATGACCCAAGTAAAAAATGGTCTCCGCACAAGCACTTTTTATTAAGGAAAGTAATCAGCTTCCTCTTAAATCACTCTGATAAAATCATTGCACAATCCAGCAACACAAAAAATAATGCTAGCAAATATTACCAGCTTCATAAAGAAATAACCATTATTCCTTTAGGCTTTGTTACACCAGAGTATATAAAAAGTACACGAAAAGATTTGAACTTATCAGAAGAAGATATCATTTTAATCTCAGTTGGTAGATTAGTGAAACGAAAAGGGTATGAATATGCGATTCGGGCAATTAGCAAATTACATTTTAAAAATATAAAATATCTAATTATTGGAGACGGGCCTGAGGAAAATAATCTGAAAAGTTTGGCAAAAAGCCTTGATGTGGAAGATAAAGTTGATTTTTTAGGATTTGTGTCGGAGGATAAGAAATTTCAGTACCTTTCTATTTCAGATATCTATGTTTTGTCATCTTTACATGAGGGATTCGGTATCTGTTTGTTAGAAGCTATGTACTGTGGTTTGCCAATTGTTTCGACGGATAATGGTGGGCAGACCGATTTTTTGATTGATGGAGTAAATGCTCTGATGGTGCCAGTTGAGGATAGTGACGCGCTGGCTGAACAAATTAAGATATTAATTGATAATGAGTCATTAAGGTTACAAATGATTGAAAAAAACAAAAAAGATATCACGAGATTTTATATTGAGAGTATTGTAAAAGAATATGAAAGAAGTTTTGGGGACGTGCGTATCTAATGAAGTATTCCAAAGTTTCAGTGATAATAGTAAATTGGAATGGAAAAAAACATTTAGATGTTTGTCTTTCATCAGTATTCAATCAAAATTATCCAAATTATGAAGTAATAGTTGTAGATAATGGCTCAACAGATGGTTCTGTTGAATTTATTGATGAAAAATATCCTCAAGTTAATCTAATCGGATTAAATGAAAATACTGGTTTTGCCAGAGGCAATAATATTGGAATCAAGAAAGCATTCGAAGATCCAAATGTGGCATACATTGCGTGTTTAAATAATGATACAAAAACAGACGAAAATTGGTTGAATGAACTGGTAAAAGCTGCTGGAACGGATGAAAAAATCGGGATGTGCCAATCTAAAATTTTATTTATGGGTACTGAAAAAATACATAGCACAGGTATTTTATTGTATAAGGACTTGACGACAACAAACAGAGGAATGTTTGAAGAAGACAAAGGACAATATGATGGTAAGTTAGATATTTTTGGTCCGATAGGGTGTAGTGCATTATATAGCAGAGTAATGCTTGAAAAAATTGACTTAGGGTATAATGAATACTTCGATAACGATTACTTTGCATATAGGGAAGATGATGACGTTGCATGGAGAGGTCGATTCGCGGGATTTATCTGTGTTTTTGTTCCGAGATCTGTAGTATATCATGTACATTCAGCAACAGGTAAGGCACGATCATCATTTAAAATATATCAAACTGAAAGAAATCGGATTTATAACATTGTCAAAATTTTGCCTTGGCACATGGGTGGAAAATCATTATTTTATTCAATCAAAAGGTACTATCTATGCTCAAACCAATGCGATATAAAATCAGAGATTGTGAATAAAAGATTAAAATTTGTTTTTATGCGGGTCATTTTAGACATAGTTAAAAAACTACCAACAATGCTCAAAAAACGGAAAATTATTCAAAAAACAAAGAATATTTCGAACGA
>JASKKT010000001.1 GCA_030154025.1 Methanolobus sp. | reverse complement strand
CTTCAGAACTAAAAACGTATAGTTATTGTCAAACAATAACTATCATCACCGCCTAGTTACAGAATATATTCTGTAACAACCCAATTCTTCTTTTGATTTATTTTCATAGACGGAGTCCATTCATTCCTGTTATAGGAAATCGATACTGAACAATGTAATTGGCTTAAGGAAAGAAATGTATATATAACAAAGATTCTCAATTGTGAAACAGGAAATGAAGCTTCAACCCAATGGAAAACATAACATAGAGCCAAACTAGCATCAAACAAGGTACTATTCATGAATCCCGTTCATCCCACTCAAGAAAACACATTTGAAACCGAGTCTTTAATTAAAGGAATACTTAAGCTCAAACAAGAGAAGGACGCAATCATCCTTGCACATAACTACCAGACAGCCGATGTGCAGGATATTGCGGACTTTACAGGGGATTCGCTGGAACTCGCAAGAAAAGCAGCCACCCTTGACAATGAGATCATTGTCTTCTGCGGCGTTGACTTCATGGCAGAGACCGCAGCCGTTCTTTCACCCGAGAAGACGGTGCTGCTACCGGCTCCCGATGCCAATTGCCCCATGGCTGACATGATCACTGCAGGGGAATTGCGTGTACTCAAGGAGAGATTTCCTGAGGCTGCCGTTGTCTGTTATGTCAATACCAGCGCAGAGGTCAAGGCTGAAAGTGACATTTGCTGCACTTCAGCAAACGCCGTGCAGGTTGTGCGGTCACTGCAAGAGGAACAGGTACTCTTCGTCCCGGACAGGAACCTCGGGCGCTATGTTGCCAGGTTCACCGACAAGAAGATACTTCCCTGGGAAGGCTTCTGTTTCGTGCACGACAGGATAACTCCTGCCGACGTGCTCCAGGCCCGCAAGGACCACCCAGGAGCGGAGGTGCTGGTACACCCTGAGTGCAGACCTGAGGTCATTGACCTTGCAGACCACGTATTCTCCACTTCCGGGATGATCAGGCATGTATGCTCGACAGACAAGAGGGAATTCATCATCGGGACAGAAGTAGGCATACTTCATCGTATGAAAAGGGACTGTCCTGGTAAGTCATGCTACCCCCTGTCTTCCGGCGCAGTCTGTGTGACCATGAAGAAGACAGACCTTTCAAAGGTACACAGGTCCCTTGAGACCCTTAAACCCAAGGTAACAGTGCCGGAAGATGTTGCAGAGAGAGCACGCCTGTCAATCAGCAGAATGCTTGATATCCGCTAGGTTGCCTGTGCTCACATTTTCCCGGCAACGCTACCGCATATCTCGCAGTCACAGCGCTTGCCGAACCTCAGGGTTTCCATCTCTGAAGACATGCCATTCCAGATCAAAAGCCTGTCTGTGAGCAGGCCGCCTGCTCCCACCAGATACTTGATCACCTCATTGGCCTGTATCATACCTATGATACCAGGAGTCACACCCACCACCGGGAACACTTCAGATGGTGGCTCGCAGGGAAAGATACAACTCAGGCATGCACTCTTTCCGGGGATCACGGTTGTTGCCTGACCATCAAAACCGCGTATCGCTCCGTGGATAAGCGGTATGCCTTTCTCATGGGCAGTGCGGTTGAGCAGGTATCTTGTAGGATAATTGTCCATTGCGTCCACGATCAGATCTGCATCTCCCACCAGCTCAGAGACATTGGACCCATCGATGACCTTGCAGAAGGTCTCTATCCTTATATGGGGATTGATAGCAAGCAGCTTTTCTTCAACTGATACGACCTTCTCTTTTCCTATGTCCTGCTCCCAATGAAGCACCTGCCTGTTGAGATTTGAACGCTCCGCCACATCCTTGTCCACAATACGCAGGTGGCCCACTCCTGCTGCTGCAAGATACAGTGCCACAGGACATCCAAGGCCACCAGCGCCGGCTATAAATACCCGGGCCTGTTTCAGCTTTAGCTGGCCCTCTTTTCCAAACAGCATGATCTGTCTTGCGTAGCGTTCAAGTTCGTGTTCACTTAACATGCCCTACTCTTTCCCTTCAAAGCACAAAAGCTTGATCCCGGAATGGACAGGGCCGAAAAATACTTTAAGTCACAGGCTCAATCGCAATTGTGAAATTACCAGCTTCATACCGACCAAGGCAAACGAGGACTACAAATGAAACTGCCCTGTGAAAAAGTCGTTTGGGATATCCTGCCTGCCATAAGAGCAGCTATTGCAGAGGAGCTTGCAAACTGCGGTCTTACGCAACAGGAGATTGCCAGAGAACTGGACATGGCTCCCTCTGCCGTCTCTCAGTACCTTTCCAAGAAAAGAGGCTACAGGATAGTTTTCGAGGATGGGATAAGAGAATCTATAAGACTGCTGGCCCGGGATATTAAAGACAACCGCATTACAGATATCACACCCAGGGTATGCAAGATATGCATGCAGTTACGTGATACAGATGGCAGGTGTGGCGGCCGGGCAGAGGATGATTGCAGTGAAAGCCACCGAAATTAGAAAGGATTTCACGCTTCTGGAAGATATCATTTACTTTGACAGCGCAGCCACCAGCCTCTCCCCTGAACCTGTCATCCGTGCCATGAATGAGTATGAAAGGATGTACAGGGCGAACGTTGGAAGGGGAGTGCACCGCCTGACCAGCCTCGCTTCACAGAAATATCTCAACGCGCATCAGAAAGTCGCCCGTTTCATAGGTGCTGGAGAAGGCACCACCGTACTTACCAAGAACACCACCGAGGCGATCAATATGGTGGCATGCGGGCTCAGCTGGAAGAAAGGAGATACTGTGGTAACAACTGCCATGGAGCACCACTCAAATTTCCTTCCCTGGATGCGGATGCGTAAGAGAGGAGTGAAGATGGAAGTTATAGCTCCGCAGGCTGACGGTACATTCGACCTTTCCGCTTTTGAGCTTGCCATTAATGACAGTACCCGTCTGGTGGCTCTCTCACATGCATCCAACGTGCTTGGCACCGTCCTGCCTGTAAAGGAGATCGCTGCCATATGCGGGGAGCATGGCGCCAGGCTGCTCATCGATGGTGCACAATCAGCACCCCATCTCCCTGTCAGCGTCAAAGACATCGGATGTGATTATTTCTGCTTTTCGGGCCACAAGATGCTCGGACCCACAGGCACCGGGATACTCTGGATGAAGGAGGATGATATCGATCCCCTTCTTGTGGGAGGGGGAATGATCGAGAGTGTCTCGGCTGAGAATTATACCCTTGCAGCGGGCTATCAGCGCTACGAGGCCGGGACGCCACACATTGCCGGAATGATAGGACTAGGGCGCGCTGTGGAATACCTGGAGAGTTCAGGCATGGACTCTGTAAGAAGGCATGAAGAGAGACTCACAGGCAAACTGCTCGCAGGACTCGCGTCACTGGAAAATGTCCGCGTCTACGGCCCCATGGACAATAGAAGGAGGATAGGTGTCGTTTCCTTCAATATAGAGGGCATGCATCCCCATGAAGTCTCGCATATACTGGATGAAGCCGCCGCGATCATGACGCGTTCTGGAGAACACTGCTGCCAGCCTCTGATGCAGCATCTGGGAATTCCCGGAGGCACCGTCAGGGTTAGCCTGTATCTGTACAACACTGCAGAGGAGATTGATCTGCTGCTGGAGACCCTTGCAGAGATAACAAGGAGACTATAGTATGTTCAAGGAGATACCCTGCATTAAGGGAGACGGAGAATCATTCTCAGAGGAAAAACATCCTGTCATCGAGGAGATGCCTCTTGCGGTAAGAGTCAACGGGCGCCACGCCCTTACAGCGATGACAAGCCCGGTGATGCTGAGAGAATTCGTGATAGGCTTCCTTTATACTGAGCGCATCATCAAAAGTATCGAGGAGATAGAATCTATCAATATCGAAGAAAACACAGCCGATGTCCTTACCACTGATCCTTTCAGGATACTGATGTCCCACAAGACAGTCCTGAGCGGATGCGGCGGAAGCATGTCCTTCCTTGATATAGGGAAACTTCCGCAGATAAGGTCCGGCCTTATCCTCAGTGCAGAGGAGATCAGAAATGCTGTGAAAGAGGCGCTTGACTCGGAGCTTCACGTTAAGACCGGCGGTATCCACGTCGTGGGCCTCTATGGCACAGACGGGAAGATACAGGTAATAGAGGACATCGGCAGGCACAATGCTCTGGACCGCGCCATTGGCTATGCGCTTGAGCAAAACATTGACCTTTCCCTTACCTACATTATCTGTTCAGGCCGCATATCATCTGAAATGGTCAGGAAATGCCTGGTGGCCAATATACCGGTAATCGTATCAAGAGGTGCTACCACCACCCTCGCCGTGGACCTTGCAAAAGCACGGGGTCTCACGATCATAGGCTTTGTCAGGGGAAAGAAGATGAACATCTATTCCGGCGGGGAAAGGATATCAGAGATATCAGCCCCAGGTGCTGCATATCTGGGTCCGGGACCTGATCCAGGCACATGGGAGGAATCCGGGGAGGGATGACTGAGCTCATCCTCCGAAAACCACATGGATAATACGGACCTGGGCCCCATTATCCAGTATCCTGTCCTCCGGGATCACCTCGCCGTTCATTACTACGAGTACCTCGCTCTGGCTGATGCCCAATTGCCTGAGCAGGCCTTCCACCGAGATGGACTCAATGCTTATTTCCTCTGTTGTTCCTGAAGGGAGTTTTATCTTCATCTGTTATCACTCTTGAATACAATAATTACCTGAAGCTGATGTTTCTTCACAATTATGACCGCAAATTACATTCCCTGATACTTAAGCATACCTCCAAAACACATACACCTACATCAGATTTATTATCAATGAAATGCATTCATGACACGCTCAGCACATTTCAATGCGGACCTGTGGTGTAGCGGATATCACTTAAGCCTCCGGAGCTTAGAACCCGGGTTCGAGTCCCGGCAGGTCCGCCTGTTTTCCGGAACATGGGCTTTCTCAGAATGCATTTCATTGCTTCCTACGATCAAGCTCGTACCTGCTACTGAACTCTCTTCCGTAATTAAAAGGCTGCAGGATAATGTTTTTTAAGGCTGCTTTTGGAATAGTTTATATCTATACAGAGCAAAATAGGTAAGGGGGGTTATAATGAGGTGTTCTTTACTTGACACTATATTCCTTTCGGAGAAAAGAAAGGACCTATTGTTATTCCTGAAAGACGGGTCAAAGACGAAAGAAGAGATCAGAGAGCATTTTGCTTTTCCATGGAAGTCCATGATCCCGCAGATAAAGAAGCTACTGGACTGGAATCTTGTTATTTACGAGAACGATACCTATTCCCTCACCCCCACAGGAGAAGCTATCGTGGAGAACATGCAAAACCTTCTCATGAGTCTCAATATCCATGAAGAGAAACTGGAATACTGGTCCGATCATGATCTGGGCCCCATTCCCAGGGAGTTGCTTTACAGGATAGGGGATCTTGAACAATGCGAAGTTCTGGAACCGGACCTTCCGAGCATATTCGAGCAGCAGGAAGAGATCCTCAGAAGGATAAACGGGTCCAACAGGATATCCACATTCATCTCAGTATATCATCCCTCCTACTTCCTCCCATTTTCGAGCTATCTGGAGAGAGGCATAGAACTGAATGTCATAATGACAGAACAGATATATGATATCCTGCAGGATGACATGAGGACAGATACCGCGTCTTCACACGATCAAAATCCCCTCTCTGCATCCCTGAAGAAGGAATATGAGAAAGAGATCAGAGCCCTTCTCAGTAATGGTGGTTCACATGTGTTCATATACCGCAAGGATGTAAGACCTGTGAGTATAACAGTTACGGACAGGGTATTATCTTTCTCATTATCGGACAGGAACGGCAGATATACGAACCGCATTATCGTCAGCTCCACGCCAAGGGCATTGAAATGGGGAGAAGACCTTTTTAAGTACTACATGGACAGGTCCGAGACCCTGAATAAACAGTTGATCGCGAAGAGAAATTCATAGATAACATATCCAGGGCACGTAAAGCATTTTTTGAAGCACCTGAAAGAGGTGCTTCAGTGGTCGGTACACATCACTTAAAAATCGGTTGGTTGAGGTTGTCAAGACGTGTACATAAAGTAATCGACCTTCATGAAATAAAAACAAACCTTCATGTACTTTTTATTCCTCATAGGAATGCACCATTGATAAGAGATTGGCAAACGCAGTTTGTATTTTCCCCGGAAACTTTCATCCCTATAACAGGTCACATCAGAGCGAGCGCATGTTGGAACGTTTATCGGAAGGAACACGAATAAACGCCTGCCTGCATACCGAATGGAAGCCTTCACTCTCATTCCTGTAATCACTTTCACAGCCGCCGACCGAAACCTGACATTCGGAAGCCGTGCACTCCGGTTTATTGACATCTCTGCCTTTGACCATTACAATCCTCCACAAGCATAATTCCACATTTATATAAAAATGCATGAATAAAGAAGTATAAATAACTTGCAGTCCACAAAACACATTATTGCACCCAGCACATTAACAGACACATCCCGACCAGCGCATAGCCCGAAAAACGCAAAAAGTGAAAAGAGTTGGCACTGATGGACAGAACCAGGATAAAAGGAATAATCTTCGATATGGATAATACACTTTTCGATTTTGTCAGGGTCAAGACCATTGCCTGCGAGGCCATTATCAGACACCTTGGCAGGGGTGATGCTAATGAGCTCCTCGATTATTTCCGCAGGGAGGGACGCGGATTCGAGGATATTGGGAATATCAGTGACTACCTGAGTGACAACGGCTGTTTTTCAGAAGAAGGGTTCCTGGAGTGCTGCAGGATATACGAACACGAGAAGACCAGGTCAATTGAACTGTATCCTGATGTGGAAAGCACTCTTATGGAACTTCGGTCAAGGAAGATCCTGCTTGGCCTTCTCACAGACGCCGAGATGAAGAATGCCAGGGTGAGGCTTGAGAAAGTGGGCCTTTATTCAGTGTTCGATTCCCTTTTCACCTACGATATAACAGGCTGGAAGAAGCCTTCCCACAGGACCTTCGTGCATGCACTGGATTCCATGGGACTGGAACCCCATGAGACCATGTTCGTTGGCGATAGCCTGAGAAGGGACATCGCACCTTCCAAGCAGCTTGGGATGGCAGCAGCCTATGCACTCTACGGCGACAGGAACCCGGACAGGGACAGGATAAATATCCAAGAGATGCCGGACCATATACTCTACAGCTTTAGTGACCTGCTGAAGCTTATAGGAGAGAGGGACTATGAGGACTGAATATGACGTGGTGGTCGTGGGTGCCGGGCCGGTGGGTTCCACGGCAGCCCGTTATGCGGCTCAGCACGGAGCACGTGTCCTGCTGATAGAGGAACATGCATTCATAGGCTCACCTGTGGGCTGTACGGGCCTGCTCAGCAGGAGAGCACTGCAGGAATGTGATGTTGAACCCTCGGACAACTTCGTGCTTAACAGGGCACGCGGCGCGTTCGTGCATTCCATGGACGGCAACTGCCTCCCCATAGATGGCGGAGAGACAAAAGCCTATGTGGTATCAAGGAAGATGTTCGATCGCACTCTCGCTTCCATGGCGCTTGCAGCCGGAGCAGACCTCTGGCTGAGAGCGCGGGCAGTTGGCTTCAATAATGAGGGGGACCACAGTCTCCTGTCAGTCATAAAGGACGGAACGCCCATAACGATCAAAGCCAAAGTCATCATCGGCGCCGATGGCGTGCGCAGCAGTATTGCAAGGATGGCAGGACTGGGGCGGGTAAAGAAGATCCTTCCCGGAGTGCAGATAGAAGTTCCTTATGATTCAACCGACCCGGACTTCGTGGAGCTGTTCGTGGGCTCCCAGGCGCCGGGATTCTTTGCCTGGGCAGTCCCCGTAAACGATAAGATAGCCCGCATCGGGCTGGCTGTCGATAGCAGGGATGCTGACAGGGAACCTGGATGTGTCCTGGAGTACCTTGAAAGACTGTTGAGGGATAACAACCATGTGGCATCCCGTTATGGAGGAGGAAAACTTGACCTGGTGGTAGGAGGCATTCCCATAGGACCTCTGGGCCAGACCTATGCACATGGAGTGCTTATTGCAGGGGATGCGGCCGGGCAGGTCAAGCCGACATCGGGGGGCGGAATATACACTGGTGCTGCCTGTGCAAAGATAGCCGGCGAAGTTGCAGCGGCAGCAGCACTTGAGAGTGACATCTCAGCAAGGCGGCTTGAGGAATATGACAGAAGGTGGCGGGCAAAACTTGGCAGGGAACTTGCCATCGGCATGGGGATACATGATTTCATCGGCGGCCTGGATGATGCGGAATTGAATGATCTTCTGGCATCCATGAACAAGCCTTCGATGCTTAAGACCATTACTACCTATGGTGACATGGACCACCCGTCCACACTTATAAAGAAAATGCTGAGCCCGGGCAACTCCAGGCATCTTTTCGGAGTATTCAGGGCTTTTGCAAAGACCGTGCTCTGACAGAAATTTCAGGAAATGCTCACACCTTTCACTGAACTCAGGGAGAGGAGCTCTTCAACGATACTTCCGGGGACCTTTGAGTCTGTGATTATCGTCAGGCGGGGCTCCGTTGTGAAGAAGGGATCGTCCGAGACAGCCTGCCGTATGCTGATATTATGACGTGCGATCACTGTGGATACGTCAGAGATTATCCCGGCATTGGCCGCATCATCCGGGATGATTATGATGACTCCCAGGCCGAGGAAAGGAGCAACCTCTCGCAGTAGGGGAATGGACTTCACGTTCTGGAATATATTCCTCAGCAGGTCGTCGGCAAGTATGACCTCGGTCGTTGAATCGACTACGCGCCTGTCAACACCCGCCTCCTTTGCGAGCTGGGTGTGTGCTATCTCTATATTGCCTGACGTAACCTTGCCTTCATCATTGACCTGGAAGCCGCGTTCGAACATAAGCCTCAGGACCTTCTGTTGCGCAGGGTGTTTTTCGAACTTTTTGAGCAATAGACTCCACATAAGTATCCTGTTAGCACTTTAAATTATAAAGATATAAGGTTAGTTCACGAGGGAAGATTGTAAACCGCGAGGAAGCCGCAAAAAAGAAAAGCATTTTAAGCATAAAGATGTGTATACCACAAGACTGGTTAGTGAGTAATAAATATTTGCCCGGAGTCAGATGGTCATTACCCAGGCTTTAAACAATCCTGCCACCCCTTGAGAGAGTCACTTATTCCGGGAACTGGGGAACTTTCCCCAAGGAGGAGGAACATAATGAAGATATACAGGGACTATGATGACCTTCCGAAGATAAAACTGCCACTTGGGCAGGAAGTCTCTATCAGCGACAGTACGATACGTGATGGTGCCCAGATGCCGGGTATAGTCGTAAGAAGCCACCACAAAGTGAAGATATATGAATATCTGCACAGGATCGGTATTGAGAAGCTGGAAACATTCGTGTACAACGAGAGAGACAGGAAAGCCATAAAGCTCATGCAGGACCTGGGATACGAGTTCCCGGAGATCACAGGATGGGCGCGTGCAAACCCTGCAGATATCGATATGGTCCTTAATGTCGACGGCATAGAGGAAACAGGCATCCTGATGTCAGTATCCGACCCTCACATCTTTGACAAGATGGGACTTAAAAGCCGCGAGGCTGCGGAAAAGAAATACCTTGACGCACTCCAGTACGCCGTTGACCACGGCCTGCGGACAAGGGCGCACATCGAGGACATGACACGTGCCGACAACTACAATTTCGTGTTCCCCCTTGTCAGGCAGATCATGGACATCGACCCCGACTGTACCATCCGCATTTGTGATACCATCGGGTTCGGGGTGCCATTCGAAGGAGTTGACGAGCCCTACGGCTTCCCGGCTATTATCAAGCATCTCAGGAACGAGCTGAGCGTGAAGAACATCGAGACACACTGCCACGATGATTTCGGGCTTGCAGTCCCTAACTCACTTGCAGGATACTGGCATGGGGCAAACTGGTCCAATGTCACTTTCCTTGGCATAGGCGAGAGGGCGGGTAATGCCGAGATGGAGAAGATCCTGCTCTTTTTGATGAGGCGTATCGAAGGCTTCGATAAGTACAACTTGGAATGCCTTGTGGAGTTTGGCAGGTTCATGGAGAAGGAGATAGGCATCCGTATCCCGAGGAATAAGTCCGTTGTGGGGAACAACGTGTTCGCTCACGAGTCAGGCATCCACACTGCAGGTGTCATCAAGAACCCCTTCACATACGAGCCCTATCCGCCCGAGATAGTCGGAGGTAAGAGGACCTTCCTTGTCGGTGATTCATCCGGTATAGAGGTGCTCAGGTACAAGGTCCAGGAAGCACTCAACGAACTGATGAACGTGCAGATAGAAGTGGACAAGAACGATAAGCGCCTCAGGGATATCCAGGCGGACATCCAGAAGCTCTACAACGAGGACAAGAGGGTTTCCTGCATCTCTGACGAGGAGATACTTGCCTATGTCAAGAAATACTTCATGTTCAACCCCATGGTAAGCAAGGACATGCACCGGCAGGATGAAGATGATAATCCGCAGGAAGCACCGACAGGCAAGTTCAGTAGGGACCCACATCTTCACGGAGTGGACTGAAGAGAATAAGCAGAATGTCTAAAGACGGCCATCCGCCCGGCGGACCCATCCTGTAAAAAGGCGAGGCACATGCCTCGTCATAATGCTCTTTTTCAGTTTAAGATGATATCTGTAAAAAATAAAAAGCAGGAGATCACTTCATCTCTGCTTCAACATACTTTACGATAGCATCGGTCATCTGGCTCATCTTTGCATTGCCGCCCAGGTCGTAGGTGACATACTTGCCCTCGGAGATGACCTTCTCGGTGGCATTGAAGATAGCCTTTGACTGCTCTTTCTCTCCCAGGTAATCAAGCATCCATGCACCTGCAAGCACAGTGGCAACCGGGTTAACCTTATCCTGACCTGCGTACTTTGGTACTGAACCATGGGCAGGCTCGAACATAGCGTAGTTGTCGCCTATGTTTGCAGAGTAAATGAGACCGATGCTGCCTACCAGTGCCGAGCATTCCTCGCTGATAACATCCATGAACAGGTTTGTGGAGAGCAGGACCTTGTTGTTGAACAGCTGCGGGTTCTTGATGAGCTGCTGGGCGATGTTGTCAATGTGGTATTCCCAGAGATCGATGCCCTCATACTCCTTGCCTGCCTTCTCAACTTCCTCGAAGAAAAGTCCGCATGTGCGCCGGAGGATGTTACTCTTGTGGATGGCCACGACAGTATCGAAATCCCTCCTCTTTGCCTCCTGGAATGCATATCTTGCGACCTTTGAGCTGGATGTGCGGGTTATCTTCCTGATTGCTATGGAGACATCGTCCGTGAGCTTGACCTCCTCGCCGATGTAGAGACCCTCGGTGCCTTCCCTGACGCACACGAAATCAACATCACCAAGTGGTCTTGGGGTGTTGGGGAAAGTCTTGATGGGCCTGACGTTTGCATACAGGTTGTACTTCTGCCTGATGGAGACGGCTACACTCCTTGGTGCACCCACCACTCCGGGGGTTGTTGTCGGACCCTTGTAACATGCATCAGAGTTATTGAGAGCATCCCAGGTCTCATCGGGGATCAGTGAGTTGCCTCCGTGCTTTTCCCACCATGTGGCACCAGCATCACATCTGATGAACTCGACACCTGTATTTGCAGCCTCCGCTACTTTCAGCATTGCATCGACCAGTTCGGGGCCTACGCCGTCCCCGTTAATTACCGCTGCTTTCTTGGCCATATAATTTTCACCGACCACCTTAATGCATGTTTAACTTTTAAGCCTTGGGGATGTTTAAGGGATATTTTCAGGAGTATCCTAAAAAAGATTGAAGCTGTCTTGCAGACGACAGGACATATGCAGTAAATGGGGATGACCTCAGAGGAATTAATGTTATCATCATTTACACAAGGTGCAGGACTTTTAAATAATAGTATCACATTGGGAACAGAAAACAGGTTTTCAAAATACGTCTCTGGCAGACGTAATAAGGAAGAAATCAATGAAAGGGTTCTATTTTATTACTGATGCAAAACTTAGTCTTGCCGGCAATAGAAGCGATGTCCGGGCTGCATCAAAAGCGGGTGCAAGGATTATTCAGTACAGAAGAAAAGAAGGAACTACCGCATCTTTGTATGAAGAGGCCATGGAACTTAAAGGCCTGTGCGGAGATGCAAAGTTCATCGTAAATGACCGTGTTGATATCGCTCTTGCAGTAGACGCCGACGGGGTGCATGTTGGACGGGATGATCTGCCGGTCAGAGTTGTCAGGCAGCTGTTAGGTCCGGGCAAAATAATAGGTGTTACTGTACGTGATCTTGAAGAAGCTGTCCAGGCTGAGAAGGAAGGTGCGGATTATCTGGGTGTCGGCCCTGTATATCGCACTTCTACAAAGAAGGATGCCGGGCCTCCTTCAGGTATTCAGCTCATCCGGCAGGTGCGGAGTGCATGCAGGCTACCTGTAATAGCTATAGGAGGTATAACTCTCGGAAATGCAGGTGAAGTTATTAAGGCTGGTGCTGATATGATCTGCGCAGTAAGTGCCACGGTTGCAGAGCCGGATGTAGAAAAAGCAGTAAGTGATTTTCAGAGACTTTTCACATATTATTGAGAAGGAGAGGATTTAATGCTGGCGAGTTTTTCAGTAGTACCCATTGGAGAGAAGGAAGAGCTCAAAGAACTGATAGCTGAACTGGTACCGATAATTGAGGCTGCAGATGTCGATTACATCATGGGGGCAATGCAGACGACCATAGAAGGCGACCCGGATAAGGTCATGAGAGTGATCATGGATTGCCACAATCACATGAGAACACACGCATCGCGCGTTCTCACGCATATCTCTATTGATGACAGGGCCGGTGCATCCGGAAGGTTAAAAGGTAAGGTCAGGGATGTGGAACACGTGCTTAAAAGGAGAATAACGCATGAGTAGAACCCGTACAGGTAAACCTTCACCTGACCGGCTGAAGTCCTTACTTGGGATGAATTTCGGAGCACCAAACGCTCAGCTCCTCGTTCCTCCCGGCCCGGGTCTTGACGCTGCTGTGCTTGGATTGAAAGACGGAAGTGTCATGGCTATTGCCGAAGATCCGATATTCCCTGCTCCGGGACTTCCACTTGACCTGATGGGCTGGTTTACAGTGCATATTGGCGCCAGCGATGTTGCTGTAACAGGTATAGATCCCCAGTTCATGACATATACGCTGCTTCTTCCGCCCACCTGTCCAGACAAGGATGCCCGGACTATAATCAGATCAATTTCCTCTGCAGCAGCAGAACTTGGAATATGCATTGCAGGAGGACATACAGGCTGGTACGATGCTGTCAATATTCCCACAGTAGGAGGCATTACCGTATGGGGTATTGCCGATAAGGACTCCTGGATCTCTCCCGGCGGGGCCCGTGACAGCGATGTACTGCTGATGACAAAAGGACCTGCAATAGAAGCCACAGCTTTGCTGTCTGTTCTTTATAAGGACCGTATAAGCGGGAACATAACAGAAGAGGCCCTTCAAAGCTGTCTTAAACGTGTGACCGAAATAACGGTTGTAGAAGATGCACTTAGCGCTTTTGGTGCAGGAGGAGTGCATGCAATGCATGATGCAACAGAAGGTGGTGTTCTTGGAGGCGTATATGAAATGGCAGAGGCCGCCGGGATAGCCGTTAACGTAGATCTTGACTCTGTTGATGTGCCAGCCGACATAATGGAATTTGCAAAAGCACTGGATTTTGATCCCTGGTATGCTATCAGTGAGGGAACCTTACTTGCTGCTGTTGAGCCTCAAAGCGTTCCGACAATTCGCAGAGCATGGGATGAACTCGGCATTAAGAGTTTTGAGCTTGGGGTTTTTGACAGCAGTATAGAGCATTCAGTGTTTCGCAGAAACGGCAGGACTTCAAAGCTGACCGAACCTGAGACAGACCCGTTCTGGAACTTGTTCTTCAAAGGCCTTGAACCTGAAGCCTGACAAAACCTGATATGAATCAAGTGAAGGTAATCATCATAAGCTTATTATCTCAGTGAGAACAATCCCTGAACAATGAAGATACCAGCCCCTTTCCCCATAACGGACGAGCACATGCACATAGACCCCAGGGCCCAGGGACTCAGGGCGGTCAAGGAGTTCCAGGATGCCGGAGGCACTCATATCTTTCTTGTTATGAAGCCAAGCTGGACCTTAGGGATAAAGGTGACAAAACCTGAGGACCATGTTGCCGTGTTTGAGGAGACCGTGGATATCTCCAGGCAGATAAACCAGACCGGCGTCACGTCTTTTCCCGTGCTGGGTGTGCATCCTGCGGAGATCAGCAAGCTTCTCGAGTACATGGACCTCGAAAAGGCAAAGGAGACCATGAAAGGTGGGTTGGATATAGCCGCAGGCTACGTGGAAAGAGGACTGGCAGTGGGTCTCAAGAGCGGGAGGCCTCACTACCCCGTAAGCCAGGGGATATGGGATGCGTCAAACGAGGTCATGGAACACGCGTTCAGCCTTGCGGCTGAGCTGGACTGTGCCGTGCAGCTACATACGGAAAGCGTGGGCGAACCCGAACTTATCGATATCACGGAGCGTGCCAGGAAAACCGGAATAAAGCTTCATCGGGTAGTGAAGCACTATGCTCCGCCCCTGGTCAGCGTTTGTGAGAGACTGGGGATCTTCCCGGGAGTGCTTGCCGGAAAAGGAGCCATAGAAGAAGCCCTGCTGCAGGGCACCAGGTTCATGATGGAAACGGACTACATCGATGACCCTGAAAGGCCGGGAGCGGTGCTGGGGCCAAAGACCATACCAAAAAGGACTCTCAAGCTTGCTGAACAATTCGGGGAGGAGGCATTCTGGAAAGTCCACAAGGAAAATCCCGAAAAAGTATATAGTGTGGACATCGAGATCTGAAGAAGA
This sequence comes from Methanolobus sp., assembly GCA_030154025.1. GTDB lineage: Archaea > Halobacteriota > Methanosarcinia > Methanosarcinales > Methanosarcinaceae > Methanolobus. The sequence continues at coordinate 77,331 of JASKKT010000001.1, read as the reverse complement.
ACTGAATTAAGTGAGAAACCTGACAGCCTACCGGATATCCTCTCTTACAAGCAGGACGTAGATGTCCATTACGTTGGTCCCGGTGGGACCTGTGATAAGGAGATCCCCTATATCTTTGAAGAACTGGTATGAATTGTTGTGCTGCAGCATCACTCTTGCATCCATGTGCGCATCCTGCCCTTTCTCGACTGTGTAGCCGTCTGCAAAAACACCAGCCGCATCCGTGGGACCATCGTTCCCGTCTGTCGCGGCAGCCAGCAGCAGTACATTCTCAAGGCCGTCAGCCTCCATGGCAAAAGAAAGGGCCAGCTCCTGGCATCTTCCACCTTTGCCCCTGCCCTTCAGGGTGACAGTGGGCTCTCCGCCTGCGAGGATACATGCAGGCAGAGGCAGGGGGACGGTCCTCCGCCTTTCTTCCTTTGCGATGGAAGCAAACACCTTTGCAACTTCCCTGGCCTCGCCTGCCAGCGATGATGTGAGCAACAGGGTATTATAGCCAAGCTCATTAGCCTTCTTCTCAGCTTCCCGGAGCGCAAGGAAATTATTACCTACCAGGAAGTTATAGCATTTCTCAAATATGGGGCCTTCTGACTTGGGAGTGTCCTCTATGACACCTTCAAGCCCGTCCTCCAGCAAGCCCTGGACAGCAGGGGATAGCTGCAGGCCATACCTGAGCACGATCTCATGGAAATCATCGAATGTCGACCTGTCTGGGACAGTGGGCCCTGAAGCTATGACATCCAGAGGATCGCCTATGACATCCGATAGTATAAGACTTACGGATTCTGACGGGTATGCCATCTTAGCAAGACCTCCGCCCTTTACTGAGGAAAGGTGTTTCCTTACCGTATTCACCTCATCTATAGTAGCCCCAACGCGGAGGAGCTTGTCTGTGAGATTGACAATATCCGAGAGAGCGATGCCTTTTCTCGGCAGGGTCATCAGGGCTGAGCCACCGCCCGATATCAGGAAGAAGATAAGGTCCCTGGGTCCTGTCTTCTCCAGGAAGTCACGCACTTTCTTTGCTGCAAGCACTCCGTTATCATCAGGTATAGGATGACCTGCTTCCATCACGGTCAGTCTTTTAAGGGAGCCTGCAAAGCCGTATTTGGTTATCGCGTAACCTTCGATCAGTTGCTCACCCAGTATATCCTCAAGGGCGGATGCCATAGGTATAGCAGCTTTGCCGAATGCAACCACATAGATGTTATCATAGGAGGAGATGTCATAGGATCTGCTGCCTACATGCAAAAGATCACCATCCCTCTTCACGGATCGCTGGACACATGCACTGGGATCCACAGCAGCGATGGCCTGTGATACAATTCCCATGGCGTCAGACCTCAGATCATTTAGCATTGACTATCTCTCCTGAAACGGTAAAGACTCAGGTTCTTCCATATCTGCCTGTCAACAGGCCCTGTGCAAGGATATGATCCTGCATCGATTCTTCTACCTGGTCTGCTGAAGCCCTGCCTGTCAGGTTGAGCTCAGTATCAAGTGCAAAGACCATAAATTGATAACTGTGCGTTCCCGATGAGGGACATGGCCCTCCATATGCCATCTGTCCAAAGCTGTTCATTCCTACTGTGCCGGGAACACTGTTCTCATCTATCCGGGAAACCGGTGGGATATCCCATACCACCCAGTGGGTGAAACTGCCGGAAGGGGCATCAGGATCATCTATTATCAATACAAGGCTTTCCGTTCCTTCGGGTATGTTCCCAAACTCCAGCGGAGGGTTGATGTTCTCTCCATCACAGGTATATCTTACCGGGATCTGGCTGCCATTATCAAACGAGCTGCTGGAAATAAATATACTAACTGCCTCCTGGCCTTCACGTAACCCATCTTCTATGTCAGCCGCTTCTTCCTGTGCCCCATTACCATCGTTGCCTATACATCCTGCTGCCAGGACCAGCCACAGTACTGCCATCGAAACAAGGAACATTTTTGGAAGCCTATTCACACAAGATCACCTGTGCCTGCTACAAGCCGCGTATTACCCCATATATAAAAGACAAAACGTCTATTTATGATTATGGTAACTGATACGATGCATATCTATACGCTGCGTGATCAGTAATACAACTCCCTGGAAACTTCATGCCTCTTCAGGTATGAGCACCCACGCCACCAGATACAGGATAATGCCAGATCCACCCATGAGAGTTGCAACAACCAGAAGCAGCCTTACGAGCACGGGGTCAACTTCAAGATATTCTCCAAGACCGCCGCACACTCCCGCAATCATCCTGTTGCTCTTGGAACGTCTTAATTGCCTAGCCATATAATCACAATTTAAGATTAATTCGCACTTTTACTTAACCTTTCTGAATCAAAGCCATTACAATTTACATAACCTGCAGTTGGAATTCTCACAATCATGGTTCTCGAATTTCCACTTCAGGCCCCATTTCTTGATATTCTGGATGATGTTCAGGAACTCCTCGCCGCTTTCGGTGAGAGAGTACTCACATTTGATGGGCACTGTAGAGTCGTCCGTGGTCTTCTTGATGAAGCCCTGTTCCTCGAGTTCTTTCAGCCTCTGGGAGAGCGTTTTCGGAGTTATGTCCTGCAGTTTGGCCTTGAGCTCATTGAAGCGTTTCTCCTTCCTCTCGCCCTTGTAGAGTTCAAGAAGGATGCAGAGAGACCATTTCTTTCCGATTATATCAACTGTTTTGTAGATGGTACAGTCTTTCATGGTATCCAATTAGAAACTACCTCATATATATGTCCCCGTCATAATATACAATAGTCCATAAACAGTTTTGGATGAGGAGTGATTTTAAAATGTCAAAAGACCTACTTGAAAAAGGAGCAATCCTGCAGAGGGATAAGGAAACATACGCAATTGCACCACACCTTCCAGGTGGGATCGTTTCAGCAGAGCAGCTTCGCAAGATCGCAGATGTTGCTGAGAGGTATAATGCAGCAACACTTAAAGTTACTTCGTCACAGAGAGTTGCTATTGTAGGATTGAAGGAAGAGGACCTCGATAAGGCCTGGGAGGACCTAGGGATCAAGCCGGGTGCTGCGATCGGCCTTTGCGTCAGGAGCATAAAAATATGCCCGGGCACGACATTCTGTAAGCGCGGACAGCAGGATGCTGTGGGCCTCGGACTTAAACTTGATGAGAAATATCATGGAATGCCACTTCCATCCAAGTTCAAGATGGCAGTCTCCGGATGTGCCAACTCATGCTCGGAACCGGCCATAAAAGACATCGGCGTCATGGGTACCCCGAAAGGATATACGGTCATGGTCGGCGGGAATGCAGCCATCAGGCCAAGACTTGCTGATGTCATCGCAGATGAGCTCACTGAGGATGAAGTGCTCCAGCTAGTTGATAAGATCATCAGCTTCTGCAAGACCAACGGTTCAAAACACCGGCTGGGCAGGGTCATCGATGAGATGGGCCTTGATAACTTCAAGAAAGAGATCGGCCTTTAATCAGGAGCATCTTTAAGGGGACCATCTTCAGTCCCCCTTTACTTCGGGACAAGTTTAGGTTAGAGCGGAGCTGATCTTATGGCTGACATTGCAGAGGATGGCAGGCACATAACACGAATCGCGGTGATACGATGCGATATCGTATCAGAGACATGCCCGGGAGTGGGATGCTTTAAGGCTTTCAACAAGCGTACGGTCCGATTCAAGGACTATGACCGCAATACCGAGATGGTAGCGTTCTTTACCTGCGGCGGATGCTCAGGGCGCAGGGTGCACAGGCTTGTAAAGTCCTTGCTCAAGCATGGAGTTGACGTCATCCACCTCAGCTCCTGCATGCAGATGGATAATTATCCCAGGTGCCCACATATCGAAGAGATAAAAAGGACTATTACCAATGCTAATATACTATAGAGGTTAATATTATCTCCATGTAAATGTTAGCAGGTGTAATATGTCAAAGAAAAATAATCCTATGGATGATTTCAACCTTGCATCTGGCATGGTTGAGAAGGTGACAGGTGTTAAGCCTGTTAGATATGTAGAAAAGAAAAAGAAGTATGCCAGTGAGACAGACAGAGCACGCGCACAATGCGAGAGCATGTTAAGTGCTGTTCTTGATAACTGCGATAACTCAAACCGGGACCTGTACAGGCGGTTCATAAATTCTTATAAGATTGCTGGTGCTTCACCCTTCACGATCCGCAATAATATAGGGTCATTGCGTATTATAAACGACATTGTAAGCAAGCCAGTAAGCGAGCTTATGCAGGCAGATGTTGAAGATATCCTGATTGGTCTTAATGGGCTTGACCTGTCAGCAACTAGCAAAAAGGCGCATACTGTTACTTTTAAATGTCTCTTGAAGTTTGCAGGGCGCAAGGACCTTGTCGAAGGTATCACACTACCCAACACTAAGAATAAGACAAAAATTCCCGAGGATCTCTTAACGAAGGAAGAAATTAAGGGTCTCATAGACAATGCTGCAAATCCCAGGGACAAAGCGTTAATATCCCTTTTGTATGAGTCAGGCGCGAGGCTTGGAGAACTGCTTGCATTGAAGATTAAGCACATTGTACCACATGAGAAAGGCACTTATATTCACTTCCCGGAAGGCAAGACAGGGGCCCGGAAGATTTTAGTTATCTTTTCAGGCATGTATCTTAACAACTGGCTTATAACACACCCCGACCGGAACAACCGCGAAGCCTTCTTATGGTGTCAGCTATTCCCACCACACAACCCTATAAGCGCAACAGCGTTTAGGAAAGTGATTGTCAGGGCAGCAGATAGGGCTGGGATTAAGAAAAAGGTTAATCCTCATTCATTCAGGCATGCACAAGCAACAGAGCTGGCAAAGGACTTCACAGAGCAACAGATGAAGCAGTATTTAGGATGGGCGCAAGACTCCAAGATGGCTGCGGTTTATGTTCACTTATCAGGCCGTGACATGGACGCGGCAGTCCTGGCAAAGAATGGCATTGAGATCGAGAAGAGAGATACCCGGCTTAAGGCTGATGAATGCCCGAGATGTCACAAGATGATACCACCTGATGTCATGTTCTGCGGTTTCTGTGGCTTACCATTGACAAAAGAGGCACTGGGGGTAAGCGAAAAACTCAAGCAAGAAATGACAGCAGATATGACACTTGATGAGATAACCGAGCGTGTGATGGAAAAGGTTTTAAAAAATATGAATTTGAATAAGCAAGAGTAAAGTAAAATTGCTTATTTTATTTATTTATTTTTCGTTTTTATATATTGTCCCGGTTGCGGATTATATATATTTCACTCCATTATTAATTTATAGCTAGTATTTTTGCTGACAATCGGGGCAGTATAAGGCCATAAAACACGGTTTAAACACACCATACGCTTACAGCCCTAATCTTTTTATACTATATATTCCTATATAGTTATGACAAAGTACTATATTGTCATTGAGAGGCTAGAAAATATGAACAAAGTACAAATATGCGCAAGAATCGATGCCGATCTTCTGGATAGACTCGATATGGTAAGGAATCGGATACCAAGAAGCACAATGTTAAACGAAGTGCTAGAAAAGGGACTAAACCAAATGGAAGATATCAAAGTGGCTTAGGCTGGGTCCATGTGTTCCGCCTTGCTAGTAACAAGACAGAACACAGTAAAAGAACCCTAATAGCGGAAGTTTCGCCTCCGTTATAAAGTATGACATTGTATTATATATACTTTTCATACACTGGGCTTTTTTAGAGACCCTGCCAAGCAAGGCAGGCAATAAATGAACGCAAAATTCATTGAATCGGCAAAACGGAACTATGCACAGCATAAAGACATAATCGACAGCTGGGCAAAGTCTACTGACATTTTAGAGCAAGCACTTGCAGATGCAATATATGAAGCTGTAGGGGTGACAGCATGACCACAAAGGCAACGATCCTTAAAGCAATTCGCTTAAACTGCCTTGCTTGTTGTTGTCAGAGCGTAAAGGAGGTTGCAAATTGTCACATTTATGACTGTACTTTGCACCCTTACCGGATGGGCACTGACCCCAACCCAACCAGAAACGGCAGAAACCTAAAAACCCTATTTACAGAGGTGCAGTTTTCAGAGAATGCATGTGAGGCAATAGTAAAGAGTGGGGGTGTGTAGAGTGGGGGAAAAATGGCTTGATGAAACACACCCCGGAATGTTTGGAGAAGAGGTAATTGATGGTACATACATAAATATGCACCAGAAGTACATAAATGTGACCTTTGAAAATGTGATCTTTCCAAACCGTGCCAGAGGTTGCAAGTTCGTGGGTGTGATGCTGCCTGAAGGATACAAAGCAGATCCTCAAGGAGTACATAAAAGGTATGCAAATCAAACCCGGTTTGGATGGAAGCGCATTAGCACCGTTCCTTGTGTCTTATCGTCAATCAGTGAAGGGACAGAAGGGAGTATTTGCAGCCGGGTAGAGATCACTTTTGCTGATGGATCGGCGAGGAATGCATATAAGATATGGGTTGATACTGCAACCGCCTTTAGTCCAGGAATAGCCACACTGTTAAGGAAAAACGGCGCTATTTGTACCTTTAACGATGGTCGGAGGCTTGCGGATTACTTCCGGGAGTGCTACATGCTGAGATTGCAGGAAGCCAAACAATTGCATTACTCGAAGGCTACAGTGACAACACCCAGCACACCGAAACAGCATGATGATGTGAACTATTGTTTCCGGTGCGGAGAGGTATGTACAGAAGACATTTGTGACTACTGCGCGCAGATATGGAAGAACGTCGATACTTAGGAGGCGGAACAGTGAATACTAACCCCTTCTCATCGGAACAGCGGGCAAACATAACCCTTGAAACGATATGTAACCAGATAGACAAAGTTGTTAAATCCCCAACAATCAAGAACGGTGAAACCGGAATTTATCATATATTCATAGCGAACGCGGATATTTCCATAAACACGTCACAACTGACGCAGGGACCGGGGAGATTCCGGACTTTGTACTTTGATACCTTCGGGAAACTGCCGTATATCCCTAAAGAGAGCTGGCCGGTATTCGTGGAATACATAGCCGGGATTGCGGAGCCGGGAGAGTATGAAGAAACAGCGGCACTCATGGCGGCAGATTTGCTTTTTGAAGAAATGGTTAATACTTTCCAGCTCACAAAGGACAGAGAGGTATTGCTTAACCGGGACAACTGCCTGTATTTTGTAGAGCATAAACCACACGATGAGCTTTTCTATGTGGTCCCTTCCGCGACAGTAACCTCTATGCTTAACGAGATTCGTATCAAAGCCACACTTGAGGACGTGAGCGCGGCAATGGTGGCGAGAGGTTACAAGGCAGGTAACACCCACACCGTTAAAGTAACAGGGACAAATGTTCGTTGCTGGTGGTTCCAGGAATCAGCAATTGAGGCAGCTATGCCGGTATTTAAGGCGGTGGTCTGAATGTCTGGGATTCAGGGCACACTATATACGATACCTTTTACACTAAATACTCGCGTTACCCATGTGCCCTTGTGCCCTGTGTATATAGTGCTAGCGTTTTTGAGGGCACACCCCTCCCCTTATACCCTGTTCCCCCTGTGCCCTTGTGGGGTGTGAAGCGTGACGAGACGTGCGATATTAGGGGCACCTGGTAGCGGAAAGACCCATTATTTGCGCGGGGAGTATATCAGACTAAATAAAGATAATCGAATACTGATGACAACCTTCAGCAGGGACACAGCCGACAATATCAGGCACAGACTATCCGAGGTAACGGGCCAGGAAATCAGAAAAGACACCGTAAATACAATTCACGGCGTATGCTATGGCCTGCTAGGTGGGAAGGGATACGGTGAACTGATAGAGAGTAAGGATATAGAGGACTTCAACAAGGCAACCGGCTATAAGATCGCATTTAGTAATGGCGAATTTACAGACAATCCCGGTAGTTCCCTTATAGAGTGCATTTCCTGGCTGGCGAATACCGGCACACCGTTAAGCAAGATAGTGGAATATCCAGGCTGGAGGGATGTAAAAATGTCACCACAAAGAGCAATCGAAGCAATCAAGGCATATAAAGACTGGAAACAGGAGAATAGCAAGCTTGATTTTACCGACATGCTCCAGCAGGTAAAGAATGATTCTCTAGTGCCTGATGTAGATGTTTTGATGGTGGACGAGTTCCAAGACTTAACCACTCTTCAGCATGACATATTTAAAATGTGGGCCGGAGAGATCAAGCACGTAATTATAGCAGGTGATCCAATGCAGGCAATATATGACTTCTGGGGCGCAGATCCGAAATACTTTAATTCATTTGACGGTGAGAAGATCACCCTTCCTAAGTCACACCGGCTATCTAGTGCAATATGGCAGTATGCAAAGGCAATAACAAAAACGTGCGGTATAAGTTCCCCTGTAATTGAAACCGGCACACATCCCGGAATAATCAGGCGAGTAACACACAGGGAATATATGAATATGCGCGACGTGTGGGAAGGCGGGCCGGGAAAGCCAGTTTTCCATTTAGTAAGATCGAACTACCAAGCACCTGCTATAACTCACCTTCTAGCGGAAAGCGGGATATTGTGGACCGGGATAAATGGATGGTCACTGCATGACATAGAAGCAACCAATGCTATAATATCGGCAAGAGCTGGAAACGCGCTTAAACCCAGTGAAATCCTGACACTATCCGAACACTACCCCAACGAGCTATTTAACGGTGGAAAAACACGGACAGCAACACAAGACAAAATTAAAAGCCTGAATGTACCACAATTCCCAGGCGGGGAAGGCATGGTATCAGATAAACTCTATGATATCCTGCTCTCAAAAAACCCAGTTTCATATATGAGCCGAGCAGGGGAATTAAAGACAGCCAAAATAAACAACGCACTGGCACGTTTCAACCGGAGAATATCCCCGGAAGATATCAATACATCCATACTCACAATACATGCAAGCAAGGGACTTGAAGCAAGCCGAGTATTTCTGCACACTGGCATTACTACCAACCTGCAGAAGGCGGCAAGGCGCGGCAATTCAGAGGCCAGAGTGTTCTATGTGGGAGTCACCCGGGCAATTGACGAGCTTTATCTTGTGAAGGACACCGGATACAATTTCAGCCTTCCGGCGGTGGTTGCATGACCGTTACTTCATGGACCTATGAGCATTACAACCGGCCAGAGATCAGGGATACAATCCTTTCCATTTCCCGCGAAGGGACTTATTCCAGGTGGGGCAATGGTGACGGACACGGCTGGTATAAACAGGAATCCGAGAAGAAGAAGGCGTATAATCTCGGACAGGTAGAGGACTACACCGCGATAATCAAGGCACATAGAACACTCTATTGGACCCTTAACCTATTTGACAGGCGAATCTATGACATAGACTACAACAAAGTAACGGACGGGGAAGAGAGCCCATTGATAAGCAGGCAGTACACACAAGGCTATACTTTAGGCGTTGACATTGACAAGGGGCACGGCTGCAATATACACGACCCGGAAGTCAAAAAGGCAGTAGAAGATATGGGCCAATTCTACACCGACAAACTAAGGCAGTATGCACCTAACAGCGTTCATGTGCTTTTTTCAGGTGGTGGAATCTATGTGCTATTGCACCACAGCGTATTAGAGGACTATTTCAGGCGGTACACAGTTTCAAATGAATGGGAACATTACCTTACTGTCCTGCTGGACGCTTACGGCTTTGTAATTGACAATATCCGGGAAGAGTTCTTTAAACTGCACCCTGAGCACATAGGGAAGGTGAAGCCGGACAGCCTGAACAATTCCAAGAGAGTCTTTAAGTCCTTATTCAGTATTCACCTGAAACACCCTTACGCGGTAATCCCATTAAACCCGGACAAGATCATCATAGACTTTGATAGGGCAAGGTTGCCATTATCAAGAGAGGTTATAGAATCCGGGAACGAGTGGTACAGGAGTTTTGATAATGATAATAAGCTCCTTCAATTCCTCAGGCCATATTTGGAAAAGGCAGAGCATGAAGCAAACAAGGGCGGGTATTCCAGGGCAGAAGGGAAGCCGGGACACTTCGACAAGGATAAGGACATGTCAAACACCCCGGTCCCCTGCGAGAGCTGGCCACCTTGCATAAAGAACATACTGGCTTTACCTTCCTGCGGGGAGGGCAGGACGCGAGCACTTGCATTTATAGCGACGTTCATGGGACAAATGGGAATCCCGGAAGATCAGGCAAGATCAATCTTTGAAAGCACCGCTAGGAAGTGGGGAGCCACCACCAGCAACGTGTTTAAGTCAAACTATGCTAGAATGAAAGTAGCCACCTGCGACAAACTGCGAGCCAACGACAACACAGGATATCCGAAGGGTGTATCTATCCGGGAGCTGAATGTGTGTAAGCCGGACCCCAGGTGTATTAATTGTGTTAGTCCCCGGTACTATGCAGACAAACGGGCAAACCTCGAAAGACTGAAAGCGAGGCTTAAATAAGGTTCCTGTCCTGACAGAGTCTCAATCTTTGATTCCTGGAGCAAAAGAGATATCCTTAACTCCGGGGATTTCTTAGGAGATTTCCAGAAATATCCAGCAAAGCCACCTAGTTAAAGCAACTATGGGAGTGCTTGCAGCTATCTTGTTTTGTTACTATTATATAGGTTCATTACATAGCTGCCGTTGTTGCCGTCCCTGTACTATGTGGATTCTATTGGAGTATTCCCGGAACTATCCGGCAGTAGTCATAGGTTGGATGGGCTTATCAATTGCCTGAGGGCTGCTGTTTTGCCTTGGCTTATATATGTATAATAAAATTACTTCCGCTTGTTCCGGTTGTAATGCCATCCTTTTAAGGATAGTTGCCATAATGTAATTACCTTTTAGTACAAGATACTTAATGTTGCATTTACTCTTAATGTGCCTGTATTGCATCTTACTCTATAACAACATCAATATTAAAGGCCGACTAACTAAACACTTTTTCAAGGGTATTATAGGTACTATCGTGTGGGAGGCGGTAGACCCTCCTTCATGACTAAACGCATTATGCGAATGTATAGTCATCCAGGAAGCTGCAACAGCAAGCCAATAAGCAAGTATTAAAAAGATACTTAAATTGTGTGTTTTCTAACGGTAGTCTTATCCTGATATTTATTTTATAGCCGAGTAAACAGGCAGTTAAGGAACTATATATTTTAAAAATATCTATATAGTCACTTAAAGGGTTTATAATAAAACCCGTGCTGCAAAGGATGGCAGTTAGGCAGATAATCCAGGTAGGCAAACAAAAGGCTATACTCTTACCTGATGATTTCGGAAATGCCGGATATCCGGTTTGCTTTGCCCGGAAGGATGAGAAGACAATAGTTATAACAAAAGGGTAATAAATCCCGCTGCAGTGGGGATTTTAGCATTTATTAAACCTTTGTCTTAACTTATCATAGATTGTCGATCTATGATCAACCGCAAGAAAAACAATCGTGTTTGCATCTGTGAAATCAAACACAATTCTATATTTCCCTATTCGATACCTATAATGCTCAAAACACTGCAACTGTTTAGTATCGGCAGTAAAAGGATTGACTAAGATTATATTTTCAATAGAATGAACAATTTGTTTTACTTCTTTAGGATGCTTCTTATTTAGTGCCTTTAAGTCTTTTTTAAAAGCAGTAGTAAAAATTCCTTTATAGGTCATTCTATTCCGAGTTCGGCTTTAAGCTCTTCAAGGGTGCAAACATTACCTTCTTTCAGGTCTCTCTTTGCTTCCTCTATACGCTTAATTGTTTTTTGACTCAAAGGCACCGGGTCAAGAGCAATAGCTTTTGAATGGCATTTTTTTGATATTGAGTGTGGATGAGTATTTACAGCCATTGATTGAGAATACTCTTTTATCAATAAATAATTATGCCTTAACGTTTATTCCTTCCTATTTCCATTTGTCGGAATCAGAGCTATGTACTCTTCACCCTTCGCGGAGATCCTGCGGAGCTTAATTTCCTGGCCTTTGGTCCACCCTTCAAGCTCAACTATCTCCGGGGGGATTGTTAAAGTATATTGGTTTCTAACTTGCTGTAACTTTGGCATGATTCTAACACCCTAATATTAATATGCAATTACATATTAAAAGGTATAATAATATTGTTCTAATCTTGGATAAGATGAAAGATTAGGAAAAATAATACAAACCTTTATTAAGGATTACCAATGCTAATATAAAACTGGTTGAGGGAACACATCACTGATGTTCCCGGGGAGTTCGTTATGGTTAAAAGATCAATCGTCAAGATCGATGAAGAGAAATGTACAGGATGCGGAAAATGCATATCCCCATGCGCAGAAGGGGCGATAGAGCTTGTCAACGGCAAGGCGAAAGTGGTTTCCGATGAGCTGTGCGATGGCATGGGATTCTGCATAGGGCTGTGTCCGGTCGGGGCAATATCCATTGAACAGAGGCAGACACTGGAATTCAACCCGGAAAAAGCCCATGCGCAGCCCAAAAAGACCGACACGTCCATCAGGTGTTTCAGTTGCGACTGCGGGGAAGAGAACGCTTATCTTATGCCCGTCAGGCACAGGATGGAGAGCATATGGGTATGCACACACTGCCTTCCAAAGCTGATACATGGATAATTAAGATGCCTGTCGAAATAGAGATAACAGAGAACACAGACTACCTGCTGGATTACACCTTCAATTTCCACTGGCACAACCGGCTACTGGACCCGGACAGTGTGACCCCTTTCCAGAAAGACACTGAACTTACATACCGTGACCTTGTACTGGCGCTGAAAAGCGGGGACGATGTCCGTATCAAAGGGAATGTGGGCAAAAACTTCGCCTATAGCATGGGGGCTGACCTGCAGCATATGGGCGGGAGCGGCGGCATGGAGAGTGCAGGCCGTGTTTTCGTGGAGGGAGACGTAGGGCCTGAAGCCGGCATGGGCATGGTCGCCGGGGCACTATATGTTGCAGGCAGCATAAGCGAACCCTTCGGCAATATCATTGAGGTAAGGTCAGATGTCAGTGGATATCGTAAGTTCCGTTCCATAACAGATATTGTATGCAGCGGACCAGGAGACGATGTCCTGCTGTTGAACATGTTCGACCCGGAGAACAACACGCTTTTGCTCAATGACAGCATCCTCAGGGCCACGGTGGGTGCACGCTGCAACAGACCCGCAACCATACGGATCGAGGGCAGAGCACATAATGGTACAGGCGTGCTCATGCGTGAGGGCACAATAATCGTCAACGGGGATGCGGGCATGAACACTGGATCACACCTTGACGGCGGAACAGTGGCAGTCCTTGGAAATGTGGGTGAGTTCGCAGGCGCCTACATGAAAAGTGGTGTTCTTGCCTTCAAGAACGCCAGAGGCTATATCGGAGCAGGTATGAGCGGCGGGACAATATATTCCAGAAGCAGGGTAAAGACAAACTCCCCTGTTGCAAAGGTCAGGATGGGAAAGGAAGATGTTGCGCTCATGCGCAGGATAATGGATGCGGGCAGGATAGATGCTGGACTCTACAACAAGTATGAGCTCGAACCTGAAAAGGAAAAATATATAGAAGTGCGTATGCGTGACGGGTCCATAGTGCTGAGAAAGGCAGACTGAGCGCGTATATCAGTTGTGGGATGAGGTATGATCGTACTTTTTCAGGGCGACCCAGAATACAGAGCCTTTACCTTCCGGATTGTCATTCACGCCAACAAACCCGTTATGCAGCTCGATTATCCTTTTAACGATAGCAAGTCCGAGACCTGATCCTTTTATACCTTTCCTGTCAGCCCTGGTGAAGCGTTCGAATATGCGTAACTTGTTCTCGTCAGCCACCCCGTCACCGCTGTCTATTACGTAGACTTTCCAGTAGGACCCTGCATCGATTATCTCCACTTTGACCTTGCTTCCAGCAGGACTGTACTTGATGGAGTTCGATAGAAGGTTCGAGAATACCTCTTCGATTATTTCGTTGACCTTGGAAGGATATTTGCCGGGGGTCGTAAGTTCCAGTGTAATATCTTTTTCCTTCAGGCTGTGGTCAAAGCTTTCGGCAACATTCTTCAATATGATCCCAAGGTCACTGTTACGGAGTTCCAGCTCATGGAAAGATTCCAGTTTTGCCAGCTTTGCCGCCGAGTCTATCATGGATATCAGCTTATCGGTTTGCCGGTCTATTGTCTCAATAATCTTCCTTTTTTCTTCATCCTCTTCTTTGAAGTACAGGACATCATTGAAGCCCTTGATAGCACCTGCAGGGTTCAGGAGGTCATGCCTCATTATATCGGTGAAGAGATCCTTGAGCTTGTTTGACCTCTCCAGTTCGGCCTTTTTGATCTTCTCCGTGGTCATGCGGTCATAGGTAACGATGATGGCAAGCAGCATGAAAAAGAGAACCACCCAGTACCAGTGCTGCGCTATTGCTTCGTTAAGGGGCACCCTGCCATAATTCTCATACGGGCCCAGTCTCAGCTCCTTCATGAGCTCATGCACGGGAGTATAGTCAAGAGGTATGGTCCATCCTGCATAGTTGCCCGCCAGTATAGTGGAATTGTTTCCATCGGCAGAGGAGGGATTCTCGGAAGGCATACTGAGAAGTGCAATGGTTACCTCCTCAGCAAGCTCAAGAGGTGTGGAACTCACTTTTGAGAAGGCCCACTCCGGATAGAGCTGAGTGCTCAGCAGGAAGGGGAAACCTTCAAAATGCTGTTGGTTAATGACCTTGAAGTCGGAAATATCAATTTTCCCTTCAGCAACCAGCCTCTCCAGTACATCAGTCCTGATGATTCCCGCATCCACACTTCCGCTCCTGACTGCATAGATGACAGCATCGTGTGTTTTTCCGAATGTGATCTTGCTGAGATCCTCCCTGTAGTCTATACCATTCTGCTCCATGGTCCGCACACCTATCCAGAAGCCTCCGAATGAGTGTTCGTCGACTGCCATCAGCGACTTGCCCCTGAGATCGCTGAGCTCATTGATCTCATTGTTATCAGATCTGGTAATGATTACTCCGCCATATTCCGTATAGGCATTGCCATCCCAGCTGTTCTTCATGGTGGCAATCCTGCTGATTCCGTAACTGGATTCCAGTTCCACGTACAGGAACGGGTCCGTCAGGACAAAGTCAACCCTCTCGCTACTGACGGCATCAAAGATCTCATCATAGTCCAGGGGCATTATCTTAAAATTGCAGCCGGGAACCTCCTCTGAAAGGTACTCTGCAGTCCCTGCCAGCGTACTCAGGGAGTGGTCCGGACCTCTTTGGGAAAGTATCCCGATGACATACACGTTTTCTTCACACGATGCTCCCGGCAGTAAAAAAAGGCCGAAAAGCACCAAGAGCAAGAAAAATCGGACAAACAGCGGATATAGTTTCATTACATTATGCAACTCGCGGTGGTAAGGGATCTCATGTTCCAGCGCTTTACTAGTCATTCATTAGAATGGCTATATCCATATATAAATATAATTGTGTATATAACATGATTAAAATAAAAAAATAAGATATGGAAATAGATTTGTTTTATTCCACGTGAATAAACTTCAGCAGATTGGTGCCTCCTGGCCGGCCGCGTCCTGAGGGCTGCCCCTGCGTCAGAATGAACATGTCCCCCGGGCCGGCAGCTCCTGACTTTTTAAGGTGGTCAATGACCATGTTCTCCCAGTCACCCTTAAGCTCTGGGACAAACGTAGGATGTACGGCATACTGGAGTGCAAGCTGCTCGCATGTATGAGGATTGCGGCTGAACGCCAGTATCCACCTGTCAGGCCTGAAACGGGAGACGTTTCTCGCGGTCTTCCCGGAAACCGTGGGAGTCACCACATACCTGACAGGAAGCACCTGCAGGGCGTCGTTCACCTGCATGGATATCATATCCTCAACGCCGGGATTCATCCGGTTCAGGGCCTTCTTCATTAGTGTCAGGCCTTCTTTTGTATTGGCTCTCCAAACCTCGGTTGACCTGGCTATGCTTACCATGGTCCTGACGGTCTCGACGGGATGCCTGCCTACTGCAGTCTCTGCTGAGAGCATGACTGCATCGGTACCGTCGATTATGGCATTCGCAACATCCGTGGCCTCAGCTCTTGTGGGACGGATGTTCTCGATCATGGACTCAAGCATCTGGGTTGCTGTTATCACCGGCTTGCTCAGCAGGTTGGCCCTGTGTATGATGTTCTTCTGGACGATGGGAACATCCTGTATGGGGATCTCCACCCCGAGATCCCCGCGGGCTATCATGATTCCGTCACTCTCAGCCATTATGCTTTCTATGTTCCTGACAGCCTTTTCCCGCTCTATCTTGGATATGATGAATATTTCCTTTCCTTTCCGGGCCGCATGGTCACGCAGCTTCCTTATATCTTCCCCCGATTCGATGAAGGACACGCCAAAGATATGCAGTCCTGCTTCAAGTGCAAAGTCGACTATCTCCAGGTCCCTTTTTGTAACAGGATCGATGTATATCCTGGCACCCGGAAGATTGAGGCCCTTGTTTGAGGAAAGGGGACCGCCCACCACCACGTCGCAATAGACATCTTCACCCTCCGTGCCTGTGCATTGCAGCTGGATGAAGCCGTCGTTAAGGAAGATAGGTTTGCCGGCCTGTACGCTGTGGGACAGGCGGTCATAGTTGACAGGGATCAGGGCTTCGGTTCCCACCACATCCCTTGAAGTAAGGATCACCTTTTCTCCCTTTTTAAGAAAAACAGGCTCCTTCTCGAAAGTGCCGACCCTTATCTTGGGACCGGGCAGGTCTGCCAGTATCGCAACCACCCTGTTCAGCTCAGCCGATAAATGACGTATCCTCCTTATCACAGCTCGCTGGTCTTCGATGTCCCCGTGGGAGAAATTAAGCCTTGCAACATTCATGCCTTCAATTATCAGTTCCCTTAGCACCTCTTCCGAAGAAGACGCAGGACCGATAGTACATACTATCTTGCTTTTGTTCTCTGGCAAATGCATTGTCTCATCCATCCTCGTTCACACCCATGTTGTACAGTATGGAACTGATTGAATTAAGGCTTATTCTGCAGTATTCAATCGAGTATATATATCCATGATATAAATTAATCTTCATCGAAAATAATTACAAAGGCTATGTAACAATAAAGAATGGGAGATCAGCATGGCAAATACGACATATCAGTTAACGGATGAACAAAAACAGGGACTGTCATCCATGTTTGGCAAAGGGGTAAACTTCAGCGATAAGGAGAGACATTTCTACACTCATGATGTGGGTGCATTGCCGTCCCTTGTGAAAAAAATGCTTGGTAACACAAAACCGGCTGCAATTGTAAAACTGAGAAATGAGGATGATGCAGTAAAGCTTGTGAATTTTGCCCGCAGATATGGCATACCTGTAGTACCAAGGGCAGGCGCATCCTCAGGTTATGGCGGCGTCATTCCCACAAAAGGCGGGATAATAGCCGATGTCACGCCCATGAGGGATATAATAAAGGTGGATAAAGAGAATTTCAGGGTTACCGTGGGAGCAGGCATCATCTGGTATGACCTTGAGACAAAACTGAATGAGGAAGGCCTGGCAGTGCAGGCCGTCCCCTCTAGCGCATTATCAGCAACCGTAGGAGGCTGGCTTGCCCAGAACGGTGTGGGGTACGGAAGCTATGAATACGGCTGGTCACAGGACACCATGGAGTCTGCCCGCGTGGTGTTGCCAAACGGGGAGGTCAGGGATTTCTCTGGGGACGAGCTTGGCAAAATAATCGGCAGCATGGGAACCGTCGGTATAATCACACAGGTGACCCTGCGCCTCAGGGAACATGAGAAGACCGCTGCCATCTCGGCGGGGTTCCCGGACGCTGCGAGCATGCAGGCAGCCATACAGAAAGTCGGTGAGAGGAAGATTCCGGTGTGGGCTGTCTCTTTCCTGAACCCTCAATGGGCGAATATGAAGAACCGGGCACCACCTAAGACTCACTATGGTGAGCCTGTGGATGAGCACAGGCCTCACCTGCCGGAACTGTATATATGCAATTTCGCATACCCTGTATCCAGGGATGTAAGCGGTCTTGAGGATATCATAAGGGAAGCTGGCGGTGAAATACTCCCGGAAGAGATAGCAGAGCATGAGACACAGGAATGGTTCAGGTCCATGAAGGTCAAGAGGCTTGGTCCTTCCTTCATACCCGCCGAAGTGGTCGTGCCTGTGGACAGAATAGGGACGATGTTCGAGGAAATTGGAAAGAAGATCGGCCTCCCGGTACTTGTGGAAGGCATGGTCGTTAAGGGCGATGAGGCAGTTATGCTGTGCTTCATACCTCATTCCGAAAGGTCTTCCAGATATAACCTTGCTTTCCCGCTGGCCCTGAGCATTGTGAAGATAGCAGAGGACAATGGCGGAAGGATCTACTCTTCGGGACTGTACTTCTCCAGGAAGGCGGAAAAAGTCTTCGGGGAGAGGCTGGCAAAGATACGTGAACTCAAGAAGAGCACGGACCCCGACGACATCATGAACCCGGAGACACTGACAGGCAAATCCCTTATGCAGATGGGGCTTTCCTTTGCAAGGGCATTCGAACCCATGGCACGTACCATTGGCAACATGTCAGGGGTCGGCAGGCAGGACTTCAGGGACGAGAAAGGCATTCCAGGGGACGTGCTCTCACACGCTTTCACCTGCGCACAGTGTGGATACTGCGTCAACGAGTGCGACCAGTACTATGGAAGGGGATGGGAATCCCAGTCACCCAGGGGCAAGTGGTTCTTCCTTAAGGAATACGTCGGGGGAAGAATGGAACTGGACCAGGAACAGGCTGACACTTTCCTTGCATGTACCACCTGTGAGATGTGCGACCATTACTGCCAGCTGGACCTGCCCATCGAGCGTTCCTGGATGACACTCCGGGAGAATCTGGTCCAGAAGAAGAAGATGATGACCATCCCTCCCTTTGAGATCATGGCCCAGAGCCTGGAAAAGGAGAGGAACATCTGGGCCAGTTACAGGAAGGACAGGGACCAGTGGCTTCCCGATGATATCAGGGCCAAGATCAAGGACAAGGCAGAGATCGGCTATTTTGCAGGATGTACTGCCTCCTTTGTGGAAAGGGATGTTGCCGTGGGCACAGTGCGCCTGCTTGACGAGGCAGGAGTGGAGTTCACTTACCTCGGAGACAAGGAATCCTGCTGTGGAATACCGATGCTTGTTGCAGGCAAGTGGGACCTGTTCGAGAAGATCATGAAGATGAATACCGCCAATATGCAGAAGAAGGGTGTAAAAACGGTTGTCACCTCATGTCCCGCATGCCTGCTCATGTGGAGGACCATCTACCCGCAGTGGGCTGAGAAGCTAGGGATGGAGTACGGGATAGAGGCAAAGCACTACTCAGAGGTGCTGGCCGATAAGCTTGACGTGCTCAAGCCGAAGTTCAAGCAGCCCCTGAACAAGGTTGTGGCATGGCACGACTCATGCCATATCGGAAGGGCGGGTGCAGGCATATACGACGCCCCCAGGGAGTTGCTCAAGGCTATCCCGGGCGTGGAATTCAGGGAGATGGAGCACAACAGGGAGAGAGCACTTTGCTGCGGCTCCGTTGTGACCCTCATAGACGAGCCGGAAGTGGCGAGCAGAATAGGTAACGTCCGCCTGCAGGAGGCAAAGGACCAGAAAGCCGATATCATGGCCGCGCTCTGCCCCTGCTGCCTGGTGCAGTTCAGGGTGGCTGCAAGGGATAACAATGTCAACATGGAGATACAGGACCTTGGAGCGCTTGCAGCCCGCAGCCTGGGATACGATATCCCCGACACCACCAATGTGGCACTGGGAGCATGGATGACCTTCGAGAAGATGATCGAGCTCATGGAGCCCGAGAACATGACGGAGATGATGGTGGAGCTGCTGCCGGATATGATAGGCGCCATGCCCTCATACATGCAGGCCATGATGAAGACGGTAAAGTACGTGCCGGGCATGGATGCGCTCATGAAGCCCATGATGCCGAAGATGATGCCCCTGCTCATGCCGTCCCTGATGCCTAAGGTCATGCCGAAGATGCTCGTGGCAGTGGAGAAGAGAGTGCCCATGCCGGCTCACATGAAGGAGCAGATGCCTGACCTCATGCCTGCGGCAATGAGCAACCTGATGCCTAACATGCTGCCTCAGATTGCACCGCTGCTGACGCCGAAGATGATAGAGTATATCAAGGCTAACTGAAAGTACAGAAAAGCAGGACAAAGAAGGATAAAAGGCATAAACTGGCCTTTTATCTGATCCTTATTTTTTAGGCAATGGCTTATCAGGCGTGACACCGTAGTACTGTGTCCTCGCCTTACCCCATATGCATCCGTTCTTCCCGACTATCTTCAGTTCGATGTTCTGCAATGTCCTGCACAGGCTGTTTCCGGCCCGCGCTCCTTTACAGATGAAGCAATAGTTCTCGCAGAATACCGGGGCTTTTTTCTGATCTGCCATTTGATACCTCGGAAAGGACTTATTTCATCTTGGCCTGAACGTCTTTGGCGAACTGGCGCGCCTTCTTGAGACGGTTCTCATCAGGCTGTCCCTTTGTGGACGGGCCCATCTCACCGAATGCCTTCATCTGGGGATCTTCTGCTTTCAGCAGCATATCGATGACATGCTGGGCAAGCTCACCCTGGCATTCGAATATCCCAAGGAGATTTGCATCCGCTACGGTCTGCTTTACTGAGCCGGTCCAGGACTGGATGGCCTCAGAGCCCTCGGGGACAGCGTGGGTCATGAATACTGCAATATTCTTGCCCTTTGTGTTCTCCGTAAGGAAGCTGCGCACCTTTGGGGGAATGTCGAACTGCATCACAGGGAAGCCTATGAAGGCAAGGTCGTAGCCCCCAAGGTCCTTGACCTCGGATATGGGCTTTATTTCTTTTTCGCCTGAGAGTTCGCCATAGATAGCTTCAGCCACTTTCTTCGTATTCCCGGTCTGTGAAAGGTATGTTACCAGTGTTTTCATATCGATTCCTTCTGTTTGTTGGTATTCTATGATTGGCTTCTACATATTAATATAGATGAGCGTTACTAAAATATACCTGATGCAGAAAAGTACAAAATAGTGACCCAGCCTCCGAAAGAAACATATCCATAAATTTAAGAGGCACTCTTGCAGGACAAATGTGATATGCTTTTTGTAACTTTAGATAATAGACAGTGAAGAAAATTTAAAGTATCCGACAGACAGATACAACATAAGCCAATATCAGTACTTGAGGAATTATACCGGGAGGAAGATCATGGGTTTATTCAATAGAATGGAAATCGTAGTTAAGTCTAAGATGAACAAAATGCTCAACAAGATGGAGGATCCGCGTGAGACACTGGATTACTCTTACGAGAAGCAGCTTGAGATGTTGCAGAATGTCAAACGCGGTGTGGCAGAGGTAGCTACCTCCAAGAAGAGGCTCCAGCTGCAGCGCTCGAAGCTCCAGCAGAGCATGGACAAGTTCGATTCACAGGCAAGGGATGCCATCAAAGCCGACAGGGAAGACCTTGCAAGGCTGGCACTCGAAAGGAAGAGCGCGCTCAGCACACAGATACAGGGCCTCGATATGCAGATAGCAGAGCTGGAGAAGGAGCAGGAGAAACTTGTGGCCGCAGAGAAACGCCTTTCCACCAAGGTTGAGGTCTTCAGGACAAAGAAGGAGACCATCAAGGCACAGTATTCCGCAGCCGAGGCCCAGGTCAAGATAAGCGAGTCAGTATCGGGCATCAGCGAGGAAATGGCAGATGTGGGACTTGCCATCGAGAGAGCCGAGAACAAGACCGAGGATATGAAGGCCCGTGCATCGGCCCTTGATGAGCTCATCGAGGCAGGCACCCTTGAAGACTTCACCAGCAGCGGAGACGATATAGACCGGGAGCTTGCAAAGCTCAGTGCGCAGTCCGGCGTGGATAGCGAGCTTGCAAGGCTTAAGAAGGAGGCGGGAAAATGATAATAAGGATATCCGAGGAAGGGCAGTACGAGGTGCCAAGCGGCCTGTTCGATGAACTCAACGCCATCGACAACAGGATAGTGGAACTGGTGGCAGAGGGAAAGGAAGAGGAATACAGGGCCGAGCTCTCAAAGCTCCTTAACTGCATAAGGTCCAAGGGAAAGAAACTTGACGATAGCGACCTCAAGGAATCTGATGTCATCGTCCCGCCTGAGGATCTCAGTCTCAGGGAAGCAAGACAGATCTTCGCAGGCGACGGCTTACTGGAAGGCTGAGAGATTCAGAATGGCATTCCCCACAGAGGATACCATTTTTCCAGATTCTTCTCAACGGGCAGCTCCTTTTCTATGAGTGACTTGAGCCTCATCTCCGTGGAGTTGTCCCTCTTGTTCTTTTCCCTTGGCACGAAGGGATAGTAGCTTCCCTGCTTGAAGTTATATATCCAGTAGACAGGACCCTTGCTCTCGAACCTGTAAACGGCACACAGCAACTGCTCTCCGAAACCGCCTTCAATGAGTGTCTGGGAGATCATATGGATAGTGGTCACAAGATCCTCAAAATCAGGGTCTTTCAGTACAA
Source organism: Methanolobus sp. (assembly GCA_030154025.1). Classification (GTDB taxonomy): domain Archaea; phylum Halobacteriota; class Methanosarcinia; order Methanosarcinales; family Methanosarcinaceae; genus Methanolobus. Next base: position 54,910 of record JASKKT010000001.1, on the reverse strand, counting down.
CCCATAGGAAATTGTACTCGTCCTTCTCAAGCCGGTAGTCAGTGCCGGTCTCAGCCGCACTATGCTTAAGCAGGCCTTCTATCTCTTCCCTGACCGCCTGGTAGCGAGACATGTCCATGGACTTGAAGCAGATGCCTGCAGAACCTGAGGGTACAAGGTTCATGTTCATCTCCATGGTCACCACGGCTGTGGATATTGCAAACAGGCGGTCCGTCTTTGCTTCAGGTAGCCTGCTCTTTCCAAGCACCGAGTCGAACATATCCCGCAGGCCCATCAGGACTCCATCTCCCTCTGCATCTTCTCAAGCTCAGCTATACGCTTTTCCGTTGTCGGATGTGTGGAGAAGAGGCTCATGACAGAAGAACCCGATAAAGCAGGTACGATAAAGAACGCGTTCATGCCTTCGGCCTTCCTCAGGTCTTCCGTAGGTATCTTTGGCATAGTATCGCTTATCTTCATCAGTGCAGAGATCAGATTGCCGGGATTACCTGTGACCATGGCTGCACCCCTGTCGGCAGCAAGCTCACGGTAGCGCGAAAGCACGCGGATGAGCAGGAAACTGATCACCCATACGGCAATGGAAATGACCCATACAAGGATTATACTGCCTCCGCCTTTCCTGTTGTTGCCGAAGCCGCCAAAGTACATACCATACCTTACAAGATAAAAGGCAGCGGTGGAGAGGAAACTGGCTATGGTCAGCACGGTCATGTCCCTGTTCTTGACGTGGCTGAGTTCATGGGCCAGTACGGCCTCGAGTTCCCCCTGGTTGAGCCTGTCCATCAGCCCGGTGGTGACCGCCACCACTGCGCTGTTGGGGCCCTTCCCGGTTGCAAAGGCATTTGGCATAGGAGTCCTTACAATAGCGATCTTGGGCTTCGGCAGGTCGGCCATGGCGCACAGCCTTGTGATGGTCTGATGAAGGTTCGGAGCCTCTGCTTCCGAAACCACTCTGGCGTTCATTGACCAGAGGACCAGCCTGTCAGAGTAATAATATTGCAGACCCATGAACAAGCCTATGAAGATAAGGATGAATCCCACAGGGGTATCAAGAAAAGCGAGGGCTGCCAGGAAGAAAAGATAAACTGCAGCCAGCAGGAACATCGTTATGACCATCCTTGCTTCCAGTCCCATATCCCGTTTCCATTTCACCATGATCCAAGCCTCAGTATAATTACTTGTATTGTCTTTTTCTTCCTTTGTATTATATGCACTCCTGGGTTAATAGTGTTTTACAGCATATAATCCTTGTCAGAAGGATTTTTGCTGTCTGCAAAGTAATTTTCATCTGCATTTGTTTCAAGGGATTGCGCAGGCTGTCGAAAAGCAGGATATGCCTGAAACGTATTCATGAACATAGTTACCGCAAACTTTACTTACTAACCACCTTATGAAAATACAGACATGTCCTTGAGTAATATAGTAATAAAAGGTGCAAAAGAACATAACCTTAAAAACCTTGACCTGACATTGCCCCGGGATAAACTCATTGTGATAACCGGGCTCAGCGGTTCAGGGAAATCGTCACTCGCTTTTGATACGATCTATGCCGAAGGGCAGAGGAGATATGTGGAATCACTCTCAGCCTATGCCAGGCAGTTCCTCGGACTTATGGAAAAGCCGGATGTGGAATACATCGAGGGCTTATCGCCTGCCATATCCATAGAACAGAAGACCACAAGCAAGAACCCCAGGTCCACTGTGGGCACGGTTACCGAGATCTATGACTATTTCAGGTTGCTCTTTGCAAGGATAGGCATAAGGCACTGCCCCCAGTGCGGCAGGGTCATAGCCACCCAGAGCGTGGACCAGATAGTGGACAGCATCATGAGGCTACCCGAAGGCTCAAAGATACACGTGCTAGCCCCCGTTGTAAGGGAGAGGAAGGGAGAGTACAGGAAACTCCTTGCGGACCTGCTTGCCGATGGCTTCACCAGGGCCCGCATCGACGGGGAGGTCCATTCGCTGGAAGAAGCGGATAATATCGAGCTCGAGCGCTATGTCAAGCATAACATAGATGTGCTTGTGGACAGGCTTGTGATCAAGAAAGGCATAGATGAAAGGCTCTCGCAATCTGTGGAGACGGCGCTTGAGAAGAGCGGCGGCACCCTCACGGTGCAGATAATCGACGGAGAGGAACTGACATTCAGTGAGAAACTTGCCTGCTCCGAGTGCGGCATAGGCTTTGAGGAAATGGAGCCTGCAGCGTTCTCCTTCAACAGTCCGCAAGGCGCCTGTCCTGAGTGCCACGGTCTGGGCACTGCCATGGAGTTCGACCCTGACCTGATAGTCCCTGACAAGAGCCTGAGTCTTGCCCAGGGTGCCATCGAACCCTGGAACAGCAAGACCAAGGACGGGTACTACATGCAGTCCGTGGAATCACTTGCAAAGCACTTTAAATTCTCCATGGACGTTCCCTTCAGCGAACTTGACCCGGAGATACAGCACATCTTATTTTATGGAAGTGATGAGCCCATCTCCTTTTCCCATATCGGCAGGAACGGGGGCGCCTGGCGGCACACCGGCAGGTTCAAAGGGGTCATCGCGAACCTTTCCAAGATATTCGAGAACACGGAATCCGAGACCAGTAAGAACAGGATGCAGCGCTACATCAGTACAAAACCCTGCCAGGTATGCCATGGAAAGAGGCTCAAGCCAGCCAGCCTTGCGGTAAAGGTGGATGGCTACAACATCATCGAAGTCACCAATATGTCTGTGGAGGAGTGCCTCCATTTCTTCCAGGTGCTGGAAACAAAGCTGAACGAGCGCGAATATGCCATTGCCCGCCTTATCCTGAAAGAGATTAAAGCAAGGCTTGGCTTCCTGGTGGACGTAGGCCTGGACTATCTCACTATGAGCAGGGCTACCCTGACCCTTTCCGGAGGAGAGGCACAGCGCATCAGGCTTGCCACCCAGATAGGCTCAAGCCTCATGGGAGTGCTCTACATCCTTGATGAGCCGAGTATCGGCCTGCACCAGAGGGATAACCTGCGGCTTATCAATACCCTCAAGCACCTGAAGGATATCGGTAACACGGTCCTTGTGGTGGAGCACGACGAAGAGACCATCTGCAGCGCCGACCATGTGGTTGATATGGGTCCCGGTGCCGGCATTCACGGCGGTGCGATCGTGGCCGAGGGCACTCCTGGTGAAATAATGGCAAATGAGGAATCGCTTACGGGGAAATACCTCAGCGGAAAGGTGACCATCGACGTGCCTGAGAAAAGGCGCAAGCCCAGGAACAAGCTAGTGCTGTACGGTGCAGGCGAGAACAATCTCAAGGACGTTGACGTGGAGTTCCCGCTGGGCATTCTGGTATGCATTACCGGGGTTTCCGGCTCAGGCAAGAGCACGCTTATCAATGAGACACTTAATAAAGTGCTTGCCAGAAAACTTAACAAGGCCAGGGAGATTCCAGGAAAGTTCAGGGATATCGAAGGTCTGGAGCACGTGGACAAGGTCATCACCATAGACCAGTCACCCATCGGAAGGACACCACGTTCAAACCCTGCCACCTACACCAATCTCTTCACACCCATAAGGGAGCTGTTCGCACAGACAAAGACAGCCCGTGCCAGGGGATACCAGGCCGGCCGCTTCAGTTTCAATGTGCGCGGAGGCAGATGCGAGGCATGCTCGGGCGACGGGATAATCACCATAGAGATGCACTTCCTCCCTGATGTGTACGTGCCCTGCGAAGTATGCCATGGGAAGCGCTACAATCGCGAGACCCTGGAGGTTACGTATAAGGACAAGAATATCGCCGAGGTGCTGGACATGACAGTGGAGGAAGGACTGGAGTTCTTCGAGAACATACCTGCCATCAGCCGCAAGCTGCAGACGCTCTACGATGTGGGCCTCGGCTATATCAAGCTTGGCCAGTCGTCCACGACCCTTTCAGGAGGTGAGGCCCAGAGGGTCAAGCTTGCCACCGAACTGAGCAAGCGTTCCACGGGCAAGACCGTCTATATACTGGACGAGCCAACAACCGGACTGCACTTCGATGATGTGAAGAAGCTCCTGGAGGTTCTGCAGAGGCTGGTGGAAGCAGGCAATACTGTGATCGTCATTGAGCACAACCTTGACGTCATCAAGACCGCGGACTGGATAATCGACATGGGTCCCGAGGGCGGCGCCAGGGGCGGCGAGGTCATAGCGGAAGGGACGCCTGAGGAAGTTGCAAAGAACGAGATTTCCCACACAGGACAGTTCCTGAAGAAGATGCTGGCCAAATAAGCATCTTCCAGTTCACTGCTCCTTATTATGTTTTGCTTGTTTGCCATTTGAGGAAATCGAATCATAGCATGTGGTCTTTAGGAAATCGTTGAGGCGTTGCCATACCCTTATATAAGGCAATATGCCTCTTTTTTCATAAGGATCATTGGATCCTTTTTATTTGAAGTGGGGTTAGAATATGGAAAGAAAAGAATGCAACCTATCGTTAGATGAGCTGTTGAAATTCGAAGGGATAATGGCGGCCGGCATATTCAGCGCCGACGGAAAACTGTCTGATTACAAGGCCAAGATGAAATGTCCAAAGAGATGGCAGAAATGACAGCAAAGTTCTGTGGGGCGGTGAACATGAACTTCGATGCCCTTGCCACTGCCTACACCCAGTTATACAAGATGAAGTGGGTGCCCCAGCACAACTGGATGTACAGCGGCGGGGACTGGACAGTGCTTATTTCCGGCACAAGAGGGGTCTTTGTCCAGACATCAAAAGCAGACCTGGAAAAGCTCCTTAAGGCCTCAGGACTGTGCTAAACAGAGTCAGGAAGATTGCCGGAAATTTGCACACAACAGTCCGGAGCCGACCTGTTTACCCAATAGTTGCAGTTTAGCGTTAAAGATAATAGATATGAGGGCAGTTAACACTGTGAAACTGTCTCTGACAAAGGGGGATTTAAAATAAGTTCAAAAGACAATCTGAAAGCAGCATTTACCGGCGAATCGATGGCGAACAGAACCTATCTTGCATTTGCTAAAAAGGCGGATGCTGAAGGATATCCTCAGATAGCCAAACTATTCAGGGCAGCTGCTGCAGCAGAAACTGTCCATGCCCACAACCATCTCCAGCGCATGGGTGGTATCGGGACCACAATGGACAACCTGAAAGAAGCTGTCGCCGGTGAAAAATATGAGTTCCAGACCATGTACCCGGGGTTCATAGAGGAGGCAAAGAAGGATGGTGACAACCGGGCACTATGGAGCTTTGAGGTGGCCAACAAAGTGGAAAAGATCCATGCAAGGCTCTTTGAAAAGGCCCTGGAGGAGATAGGAAAGAACGAGGATGTCGATTACTATGTTTGCAGTGTCTGTGGCCATACCCACGAAGGCAAACCCGAGGATAATTGCCCGGTCTGCGGGGCGCCTCCATCAAAATATGACAAAGTGGACTGAAAGCCTCGAACAAAAAGATCACTTGAGGGTTTGTTAACCCTCGACACCTTATTTTCACTTTCTCTTAAGCTTCCCGACGACAGCTTCAACCTGCTCCACGGCGGTGCCTATGTACCTGTCCGGGTCCACAAGGTTGATGATGTCCTGTTCATTCAGGTATTTTGCAACGTCTGCGTTAGCCAGCAGCACTTCCTTGAAATGCCTGCCGGATTCGTGTGCCTCCATGGCGCTGGAGCGCACGAGCTCGTGGGCTTCCTGGCGTCCTACGCCGCGCTTTGCGAGCTCGATCATTACAGCCTCTCCCATGTTCAGACCCCTGAGCAGGTCGAGGTTACGACGGATGTTCTCCGGGTAGAACCTGAGATTCTCGACCACGCCGATGGAAAGCTTGATGACATGGTCTGTCAGGATACATGCTTCGGGGAAGACCACGCGCTCGCATGAGGAATTCGTCAGGTCGCGCTCGTCCCAGAGGGTGTTGTTAAGCAACTCCGGCTCCACCATTGCACGCACTATCCTCGCAAGCCCGCATATCTGCTCGGACTTGATGGGGTTACGCTTGTGGGGCATTGTGGAAGAGCCAACCTGCTTTATTCTGAAGCTCTCCTCAACTTCGGCTATCTCGCTTCTCTGCAGGGAGCGGATCTCAACGCCTATCTTGTCCAGTGTAGTAACAGTATTGGCCATCCACATCACAAACTCCGCATGGCGGTCCCTCTGGATTATCTGGTTGGACACATCAACTGAGCCAATGCCAAGATACTTCATTGAACGTTTCTGGATCTCGACGCCGTCCTTGCCGAACGCAGCCTGTGTGCCCACGGCGCCGGTCATCTGTCCGACCAGCAGGCGCGGCTTTAGCTGCTCCAGACGCTCGATATGACGCCCGACCTCGGAAGCCCATATTGCAAAACGCAGGCCGTAGGTGGTGGGCACGCCTATCTGCCCGTGAGTCCTGCCTGCACAGACCAGGTGTTTGTGCTCACTGGCCTGCACCAGCAGCACATCCAGCAGCCTGTGCATCTTCTCTTCCAGTATGGCAACGGCTTCCCTGAACTGCAGGGCCGTTGCGGTGTCGAGCATGTCATTTGACGTTGCGCCGAAGTGCACCCACTTGCCGGCGTCCCCTGCACACTGCTCGGAAATTGCGAGCACAACAGCCATCATATCGTGGTGGATCTCATCCTCGATCTCGTTAACCCTCTCAAGCTTTACGGTAGTGATGCCCTTTTCGATCATATCTGCGGCTTCCCTGGGAATAAGCCCGATATCCGCCTCCGCCTTTGCGAGTGCTGCCTCGACCTGCATGATCTTCTCAAGGCGGTTCGCCTCGCTCCAGACGTGTTTCATCTCGTCTGTCCCGTAACGGTATTCTATTGGGTGGATTGCCATTCTTGATTCTCCGTGATGATGTATGATTCAGTGAACTCGATGGGAGTGGTATAACTCACGGAAATAAATAGCCTTTGAATAAAGATGAAGACCTGTAAGAAAACAATTATCAGGACTCTATCCCCATGGCCCTTCCAGGCTTTCTTTCCTTGTTCTTTTTTTAAGCAGGACCTGGAAGTCTTCTTTAATTAGTATCGATGGCAGCCTGAAGGAATAGAGACAAGTATCAATATGAAATAGGATCTATAAAAAAGAGCAAATGTTAGAAGCTAGGAAGTAGGAATGTTATTTCATAAAAAGGAAAAACACATATTTCGGTCTAGTTTATGGAAAAATTATAGAAAAAATAAGCAGGTTCAGAATTTCAGGAAAGGCACTTGCAGTCATAGAGAAGATGAGCTGATATGGCGATAGATACAGTCAGGACAGATGACGAGGTAATCTCATAGAATTACCGGGGGCAACCCTCAATATTCTTTTTTTGTCACTATCGAACATTATTATTCAAATCGCTTTATATAGATAAAAGCTGATATTTTCTCTAAATCATTTTGCTTTCATGAGGGTGTAAAAATAGAGAACATTGTAGACCTGCATTCACACACGACTTTCTCGGATGGCGACCTGGATCCTGCACAGCTCATCAAGCTGGCGCACGAATCGGGACTGCGGGCATTGAGCATCACAGACCACGACACCATAGGGGGACTTGACATCGTAGAAAGGGAATGTGCAAAGAGAGCTCTCACCTTCATACCCGGGATCGAACTCACCAGCGAACTTGAGTTCCCCGATATCGAACTGCATATTCTTGGATACGGATTTGACAGGGAAGAGGAAGCACTCCTCAGAATGATGGACGAGGCAAAGAGCAACGCAGACGAATACTGCGAGAATGTTTGCTCCATGCTTGAATCTCACGGATGGATCATAGACCGTGAAGCCCTTGAACAGATCAGCGGCATCCCAACGCGTCACGACATCGCACAATCCGTGGTGAACAAGGGCATGAGCAACTATGATTTCCATTACGAGTGGCTTGCTGAGACCTCACCCTATGCCATAGAGATGAAGAAGTTCCCTGCTGCACAGACAATCAAGGCAATACATCAGGCAGGAGGCATAGCTATCTGTGCACATCTGCTCAGGACCCTGGAAATGTATGAGAGGATGGATATGCTATCCTTTGTTGCCGGGACCCTGATAAACTGCGGAGTGGACGGCTTTGAGGTATTTTACGGGAAAAGCTCAATAGAGCATATAGAGACAATGTTCAATATATCAGAGGCAAACGGGCTCCTGATGACAGGCGGCTCGGACTACCACGGCCCGGAAAGGACAGGCCGCTGCCCGCTTGGAAAGTATAATGTACACGGACCAGGATTCGATCAGAAAGAGCTGATAAGGTTCCTTGAAAAAGAGATAATGCCCCTGTAAACTTCACAGAGAACTGGCGCTTCATCACCGGGGCCGGGGTACATACCAATCAAGAGGCACCACTATTTCCTCACCTTTTCTCTTACCGCCCAGTACCGGAAGTTCCGGGTCCGTATCTTCCAGCAGCTCCACCAGCAGTCCGCACTTCTCACCCTTTGGAATGCACTGGATCACTATAGCCTTCGTGGTGGTGCATGCACCGTCCTGTAACCATGAGGGAGCACAGATAGTGATGATATCGCCTATGTTCTGGGGCAGCTTGTCACTGAACCTGAGGATCCTCTTAAGGTCCAGTTCAAAACCGGTTCCTTTAAGGTTGTTCTCAACTTCCCGGGGTTCCAGGTCAAGAGCCAGAGCTATCTCCTCGTCAGTGAAGCCAAGCCCGTGCAGGAATCCTGTGGAGCCTTTCTTGAGATGGTCCAGGTCAGAATAGATGAGAGGGCGTGTCCTGCACAGTTCCCTGGCCCTGAGCACTGCAGGCCGGTCCCCTGCCCTGTCCCCACCGGAGGGCATTATAGCCTTCCTCCTTCAGTTCCTGCCAGAGAGCTTCTGTGAAGGTCCTCAAACCTGTCAAGGATGGAGAACATCAATCTGGCAGAGCTTTCGATCATCTCCGGCTTGTTGAGGATCTCTGCCTCGGACTGGACATATCTGCCACCGTCCTGCAGATCGGATCTGCGTTTTGTTACCAGATTTGATAAACATTGTTCGTCCACCTCAGGATGGAACTGCAGTGCAAGCACATTGTCCCCGTAAACAAAACCCTGCTCCAGGCAGGCCGCAGAGGTGAAAAGCCTTCGTGCTCCCGGCGGAAGCCCGTAAGTGTCACCGTGCCACTGGAAGGCCGTGAAACTGGAGGGCAGGCCCTGCAGGAAAAATTCTTCATACCTTACCGGGGCCAGTCCGATAGTGTGCCATCCGATCTCCCTGAAACCGTTCCTGCGGACGGAAGAGCCCAGGACCTCTGACAGCATCTGGGCGCCAAAGCATATGCCCAGAACTGATTTTCCCGCTTTGATGGCACTCCTGACGAACTCCTTTTCCTGTCGTAGCCAGGGATGCTCATCCTCCTGGTATACGCTCATCAGGCCACCCATGATCAGCAGAAGATCAAAATCATCGGTATGCGGGAATTCTGCTTCCACATAAGGAAGGCTCTTTGTGAGCACATGCCCCCTGTCCTGCACCCACCCGGGAATATTTCCCAGTGTCTCGAACTCAAGATGCTGCAAGCAATGGATCCTCATGGCAGTTCCCATGCCCCCATAAGGTACATACCTGATTAAACATTTTTCGAGGGATCAGGGCTGGCAGAAATAGTCGCCTTCGAAGCCGAACTTATCGTGGACTTCACACTCGGCACACAGGCAGCCCTCTTTCTGCTTTGCCTTTGGGCTGCTGCCTTTGGCGCAGAACATGAATACCCCTTTCTCAGGATACGAAGGGCAGCGCGGGCAGTTACAGCCCTTGGAATGGTGATAGGATGTGCATACACCGAAATATTTTCCGCGATTTTCTGACATAGGCACTTCATGACCTCATGTCAAGATTGGTGTGCCGGACTAAATAGATTCCGAAGGATCGGCAGGATGCAGAGAGGATAGGTCAGGTGACAAGCGCTCCCCTCTGCCAGTCATCGATTATCTTTTTGGACACCCTCATTTCATCGATCTCGCCCTTCTTTTTGAGGAAATTGCTCTGCGTGCCGATAAGCTCCAGTATCCCATAGGAGGAGTCCTGGTCTCCAATAGTTATATTGTACGCAGCTTCCAGGGCTCCTTTATTCTCAGCGCACATCTTCTCGATTATCCTGAGGGCTACCCCTTCTGTATCTTTCAGGTGGGTGGAATCCTTTATTGCAAGAAGGCCCTGCATGTACTCATCGTGTTCGTCAAAAGGAATCACTCCAGGGGTATCGATGAACTTGATGTGCGAGCCTGCATTCACGAACTGGACTCCCTTTGTGTGGCCGGATATGGCAGACGTGCTGGCCCTGTGCCGTCCTGTCACGCCGTTTATCACAGAGGACTTGCCCACATTAGGGTAGCCAAGACAGCCCACCAGGATATCCCTGTCCTTTATGCCGTTGATGGCAGCTGTCTCCATTATCTTGTGCCTCAGGATTGTGGTGCCTGACCTGTCCTTGCTTGAGATGAAGACTGCAGGGGCCACCGGGGAGAGAGATGATTTGGACCTCTCAAGACTTTTCCTTGATACAAGGTCGCATTTGTTCAGGACTATGATGAAGGGCTTGCCAAGGCGGATGATGTCGCTCTCTACATGGCTGTTCCTTGTTTCCTGGGGAAAACGTGCATCCACGATCTCAAGAAGGACGTCTGCCTGCTTGATCACATCCTTTACGAGCATCTTGTAACTTGCCATGCTATTGCTACGGCATTTTAGGATATAGATATATTGTGCAAGCCCGCAGGAAGGTGCAAATGTTTATTATCTTCTCCTGTGAGTTATTAGCGGAGTTAATGCTATGAGTACAATTCTGATCGACCCTGATACCTGCTCGAAATGTGGCACCTGCCTGCATATCTGTCCACTGGGACTTATATTGAAAGGAGAAGACAGCACGCCATTTATGCCTGACGAGGTCGGAGCCTTCTGCTCAAAATGCGGCAACTGCGAGGCTTTCTGCCCTGAGGGTGCAATCTACCCAGAATACAGCACCCGTTACCCCGAGATATCCGAAGACGTAAAGCAGGGCATCACTCCCGGAGCCCTGGGAATCTACATGCGCCAGCGCAGGTCTGTGCGTAACTACCAAGTAAAACTGGTGGACAGGGAAACCATAGAGGAGATACTTGATATTGTGCGCTATTCGCCTTCAGGCATGAATAACCAGCCTGTACACTGGCTCATCATCCACGACCCGGCAGAGGTGCACAAGCTCACTCGCATTACCATCGACTGGATGCGCAATGTCCTTGCAAGCGATGCCCTGCACCCCCTCAAGCCTGTCATTCCCTCACTTATCGCCGCATACGAGAGCGGAAAAGACCCGATATGCCGCGGAGCCCCACATGTAGCTATCGCGCATGCGCCTGCTGCAAATCCCATGGCTTTCACTGACAGCATTATTGCCCTCTCGTGGTTAGAGCTTGCAGCTCCTGCCTTCGGACTGGGAGCCTGCTGGGCAGGATTCCTCAAGATAGCCGCATCCTCTTCACAGGAGCTGAAGGACGAGCTTGGCCTGCCGGAAGGGCATGAAGTACAGTATGCAATGATGTTCGGATATCCGGAGTACAAGGTATATGGCATCCCCGGACGCGAGCCCGCAAGGATAAGCTGGAAGTGAGAAATCAACAGGCTTTCAGGAAAAGTACATTTTAGCCATAAAACACATAAACCACAGAGAACACAGAGTTCACAGAGAGTTGCATAAATCACTTTTCATTCTCTGTGTCCTCTGTGATCTCTTGTAGTTCAGGCGTCGGAGAATTACATATTCTCCGTTTTCACTTCCAGACGTTCACACCTTATTTTATACCGAACGGATCTTCTTCAGCAGCCACGCCATATTGGAGGCCAGGTTCCTCATGGTCTGCATACCCTCCGCATCATCATTGACATCACCAGGATTGAGCCCCACGCCCAGGTTCCAGTAGGAAGAGCCAACGGTGAACATATTGGATATCCCGAATAGATGGTTGATGGAATCATAAGCATGCACCGCCCCTGCCCTGCGCACGGCCACCACCGCAGCCCCCACCTTCCTCGCAAGGAAGCCGCCATTTGCCATTGACACGAACCCCGCGCGGTCGATCAGTGCCTTGACCTCGGTAGACACGTCCGCAAAATAGGTAGGCGACCCGATAACGATCCCGTCCGCCTCCCTCATTTTCGCGATACACTCATTGATCGGGTCGTCGTCGAACACGCATTGCCCGTTCTTCATCTCAAAGCACTTCATGCACGCCGTGCATCCGTGAACCTTCTTCCCGCCTATGTGTATAAGCTCTGTCTCCACGCCCTCGCCCTCAAGCCCCGAAAGGAGTTCCTTCAAGAGGGCGGCGGTGTTGCCCTCTTTCCGGGGGCTGCCGTTGATTGCGATCACTTTCATGGTGTTGGTCCCTCTTTGTGTAATGTGAGTATGGTTGAGTTTATCCCATGATATAGTTGGAAGGAGTAATAAATAGTGTATATAGAAATGTGGCTTTATATGACTAATTCTAAAGTAAACAAACATTGGGAACTACTATACATTGCACTAAATGCATCCACCATTTATGGCACAGTTCTTCTTACACTGAGTTTGAACACGGTAATACATTGATAAATCCTTAAGTTGACAGTTTATAATAATTTAAGTATGTTTTGTCAGTTTTTGCTCACGCGTTCTATTTAGTTACATTAACCGACAAAATATTATTATATAGGATACAAAGCAGTATCATAGCATTAAATGTTACAAATTTGCTAGCAAGTATCAACTATCAAATCCTGTACAGCCAAAAATAGAACTGCTAAGCAGGAATAGGAGGTCATTCAGAAATTTCTGAGTAATATTAAACAAGGATTTAATATGAGTTGTAGGTTCACATGCTGGAACTCTCAATGCCTCTAAATTAAAGAGCTTGTCCAAAGTACTCATGAAAAAGTTCATGGGCTGCGCAGGATTATATAATTATTTCGCTTAAATTTAGAATGATGTGAGTGATATAAGATTCAGAGAGTAATTTCAGAGTAAGAAAAAAATATAAAAACAGCGGTTTAAGAATTTAGCCAGTAAAATTTATAAAGATTAAACTAAATGTAATTCCTGGAGTTCAGACGCAATTTGGAATGTTTATCTGAACTCCAAGAGCCTAGAGGCATTATCACGTTAGCTTTGCTTATATTTAAGCTTGCCTGATTTTAGCCTCCTAGGAAATAACTAGGAGTATAACAAATGATTAAGAACAAAATTGGAATTAGAGCACTACTTTTTACAGCACTGGTGTTGAGCATAATGCTTATACCAACTGTAAGTGCAGAGAAATTGTCAAAAACAATTGATCAACCTTCTGAATTAGAACAAGGTTTAATAGATGCACTAAATTCTAATACAGAAAACATATCCACAGACGAGATAATTGCAAACTATTTTAAAGATAATGAAGATAAAATTTCAAAAAATAGTTTTGCAAAGAACGATAAGGCATCTGACAAAGACAATTTAAGGACATATCAACTAGAAGATGGATCATTAATAACTTTTATGAAAAAAGGTGATTTTTACATTAGCAGTATGGAGGAAGAATCAAATAGCGAAATCGTAACTCAACGTGCCATTAATGCAGCAACAAGCTATTCTTATACTCCTATACTAACAGCATCTAAGTCATTCTATAGTCCAATGGGCGTAAAATTGTTTACTGTCTATTCAAAAGGATATTATAGATATGATGGAAATACTGTAAAAGCTTATTATATGGATTCATGGTATACTAAAGGCTATTTAAGTATTTGGCAAGTCAGTAACTGGGAAGAAGGTGGCTATGATTATGCATCGGCCGCTGTTTCAGAAATATATGGAAGAGGGAATTTCCATTATGGATTTGAATACCAAGGTGTCGGCCTAGTTATTCAGGATAAATATGTGACAGTTAAATCAATATGCGATAAAAACGGGAATTACCAGTTTCTCTGGAGTGCATATTAACTAAAATTAAAACTGTGTACCTACATAATTGAACAGTCGAGCTTCATGCCAAAGAAAAAGGTCATGGAGCTCTTATTTTATAGAACGATCAAGGTATAAATTATAGATGTAATAGGAATTACCCTAAGCCAAAATTTATTATTGAGGATGTGCTTTTTATGGTTAAAAAAATAACTTATATTTTATTATTCATCGCTTGCTTTGCTGCTTTTTTTATAATCAACATTTCAAATGTTTTTGAACCCCCGTTTTCGATTGCTTTAATAGCGACACTTGTTTTTGTATCTATAATAGAAGCTCTGCTTCCTTATTTAATTATCATATTAATTATACGGTTAATAGATCGCAACAATAGATCATCTTGAAATAACGTCAATCTGCCAAAAATATTATCACAATATATATTTAATACAAAGAAATCATCAACCTTTACATTAATGTGTAACTTAGATTTGTAGCGGCAAGAAAATAGAAAAGTTCATCTTTTGACTACTTTATGTAAAGTTTAGATTCGCATGACTAGTGGCATGGATTAATTCTTATCTTAGATATACTCATATTTTGCTTGCCAATTACTATCCTTAGAAGGTAAATCAGGTATAATGCCAATGAAACCTGCATGAATTCTTATAAACTGTCAAACGTGGAATAAAGGACTGCCCTTTTGATGTTTGAATGAATAGTTGGCTGTGATTCTTTCATCCGATATTCCAATATCTTACTGTGGACAGAAGACTGTGGATTAAAGCGAGTTCTACATTATGATACCTTTCATAAATTCATTACGATATTAATTCTGTTTACTTTAATGAAGATAATTGAAAAAATAAAGACTGATTCAATCATAATCCTATTTCTTGGTTAACCAAAATATCAAGACCATTATGCTATGAACTGCAGTAGCTATCATCAAGGAATAGAAAAATCAGAAAATGATTCAAAGATAGCTATCACACTTTACCATAGCAGATTATATCGCAAAAAGAATACTTAGCAATTCTAACAAATATCGAAGAATCCTGGTGCGGGAGATGCGATTCGAACGCACGAACTCCTACGAGACTAGACTCTGAATCTAGCGCCTTTGGCCTGGCTGGGCGACTCCCGCATGGCGAATGATGAATGATGCTTAGTAGTGCTTTTTCTAGTTAAACTTTGTGTTCGGAATGAGGGTTTGGGAGGATAGCGGGAAGACCGGACGGGAAAATTACTGACGGCCCTCAGCAGGCCATCAGTTTGAGCAGGAGGGCTTTCTGGCTGTGCAGGCGGTTCTCGGCCTGGTCGAAGACTACCGAGTGAGGGCCGTCCATAACCTCTGCGGATATCTCCTCGCCGCGGTGGGCGGGCAGGCAGTGCATCACGATGGCGTCATGCTTTGCGTGGCCGACAAGCTGCATGTTTATCTGGTAGGGGGCAAGGTCTGTAAGGCGCTTGTCGCGCTCGTCCTCATCTCCCATGGACACCCATACGTCCGTGTAGAGGATGTCAGCGTTCCTGGCAGCCTCCATGGGGCTGTTGGTGACCGTCACCTTGCCGCCAAGGCGCTTGGCCTGCTTCACGATCTCGGGGTCCGGCTCATATCCGGGCGGGCAGGCAACAGCAACCTCCATTCCTACCAGTGTGCAGCCGAGGATGGCGGAATTGCACACGTTGTTCCCGTCGCCGACCCATGCGAACTTCAGGCCCTTGAGCCTGTTCTTGTACTCCCGGATGGTCATCAGGTCCGCAAGGATCTGGCAGGGGTGCTCCCTGTCGGAAAGTGCGTTGACCACCGGCACACCCGAATGGAGCGCCAGCTCAGTCACGGTGTCGTGGCTGTACACCCTTGCAACTATGCAGTAGAGGTATCTGGAGAGCACCTTAGCAGTATCCCCGATCGTCTCCCCGCGGCCAAGCTGCATGTCCCGCGGGTTCAGGTAGAGAGCATGGCCTCCGAGGTCGTTCATGGCAACCTCGAAAGAGACCCTGGTACGTGTAGAAGACTTCTCGAAGATCATTCCTATGCTCTTGTTCTTCAGCAGGTCTGTGACCTTGCCCTTTGCCCGCTTTTCCTTCAGGTCTGTTGCCACATCCAGGAGAGCTATGATCTCCTCCTGAGTAAGGTCAGCCATTGAAATGAGATGTTTCATGCTATCAACCCCGATTCACTTGCCGCGTATCTTCTTCATATGATCGATGCGCTTCTGTATAAGTCCTGCAGTGCCTATGTCAAGCCTGGAATGCAGGTCACCTTTGATATTGTCCAGAGCATGCTGTGCGGCCTTCTCAGCCTCAGCAATGGTATCCGCAATGCCAACGACCGCCACCGCCCGTGAGCCCGTGGTATAGACCTTGCCGCCATCCTCATAGACACTTGAATAGAAGAGCAGGGCATCGCCTATATCGCCAACGATGACCACCCTGTCGCTTGTAGGCTTGTCCGGGTAGCCTGCCGGGACGGCGTACTTGCATACGGTCGCCTTCCTGCTGAACTTCACGTCAAGCTTGTCAAGGGTCCCCGAAACGATAGCAGACAGGACGTCCACGTAATCGGTTTCCAGCAGGGACAGCACGTTCATAGCCTCGGGGTCACCAAAGCGGGCGTTGAACTCTATCACTCTCGGGCCGTCCTTTGTGATCATGAACTGCCCGTACAGCGCACCCTTGTAACCCACACCTGTAACCTTGCGCAGGGCCTTCACGGTTTCCCGCATTATCTGCTTTGCCTGCTCAACGTCTTCCTTCACCAGGAAAGGCAGTATCTCTCCCGCATCATTGTAAGAGCCCATACCGCCCGTGTTGGGCCCAAGGTCACCCTCAAAGGCACGCTTGTGATCCTGCACCGTGGGCATGAAAGCCAGGTGCTCACCGTCCACAAAGGCCTGCAAGGTGAACTCCTCACCCTTGAGGTTCTCCTCCACGACCACGCTGCCGGATGCAAGCAGGCTTGCTGCATATTCCCTGGCAGAGTTCAGGTCAGGCAGCTGGTCTCCCATGACCTTCACGCCTTTTCCGCCCGTAAGGCCAGCAGGCTTGATCGCGACATCGCCAAGCTTCTCAATGAATGCATCCATTGGTCCCTTCTCTGTGAAGACATCGAATGCCGGGCAGCCTGCAATCCCGTTGTCCTTCATGAAATTGCGGGCCCAGCCCTTGTTGAATTCTATCTGTGCCACTGCCTTTCTCGGGGCGGCCACCCTGATGCCGGCGTCCTCCAGCGCGTCGGCAAGGCCCACTGAGAGAGGAGCCTCGGGCCCTATAACTGCTATCTCTATACCTTTCCGGACTGCAAACTCCACTACCTTCTCAACATCAGTTTCCTTTGCGAGAAGGAAGTCCCTGCAAAGTCCTGCAATTCCGGGATTCTTTTTTGACATCACTGCAAAGAGTGAGGGGTTCTTGCTGCTCCTTGCCAGTGCTGCCGTGATGGCATGTTCCCTCCCGCCACCACCTACTATTAAAACATTCATACTTGAAACCTCGTTATTAAATTGCCTCTGAAAGGCTGCTTATAGGGATTCATTGAATAGGACTATTTGGTTAGGACATAATCTTAATTTATAATTACACCATGACCTCATGCGAAACTGGAATAGCATTAAGTGCTTGCTATTGTAATAAATAATTTACCTTTTGGTTTCGGCCGGACCTACGCAGTGCTCACCAGATCGCTTGCCCTCACGAGGGGCACAAGTCTCACACCCATGGAAGCCAGGCTTTCCGTAGCTCCGGATTCCCTGTCAACGACAGTTATAACAGTCTCCACCTCGCCTCCGCTCTCGCGTATGGCCTCTATTGCGTCCTTCACTGACCCGCCGCTGGTGGTCACATCTTCCAGCAGCAGCACCCGGGAGCCCTGCCTGAGCTCACCTACAAAGCGCCCGCCTGTGCCATATCCTTTATCCTTCTTGCGGATCAGCAGGAGCGGGAGTCCTGATTCAAGGGATACTGCAGTAGCCAGCGGGACGCCTCCGAGCACAACTCCGCCCACAGTGTCTGCCCGCATACCTTTTATGACCTTTGCGGCCTCCTGAGCAATGGTTCTCAGGGTCCCGGGATCAGTGCTTGCTTTCTTGATATCTATATAGTACGTGCTTTTTTTCCCGGAGGCAAGCGTGAAATCCCCGAACCTGACAGCGCCACAGGCCTTGAGCGCATCGATAAGTAACTGTTTGCTGTTTTCCGAACCCGGCATGATGATCACCAATTTGATACTGACTTATGGACAAACTAGGAACTGAACCTTGTAATAATGTCATCCTGACTGCTTAAAAATATAATAGCACACAATCGAGCCCTGCAATCACCAGGGCTCCTTCTTTACTCCTATGAGATAGCCGACGATATTTGTGGATACATGCAGCAGAGGAGTGACAATGATCACTGCAAGTGCCACGTAAAAAGTGAAACTGGCCGTGAACCACCCGGGAGAGACCAGGTATGTCAGCACCCATGCGCCAAGCACGAAGTCAAGCTGGTCGACAACCGGCAGAGGAGCTCCCCTTTTCAATCCCAGCCTGCGCTTGACAAAGCTCATGGAAAGATCCCCTATAAGAGCCCCGAAGGCCAGCGTGAAAATTACCACAAGGGCACCAGGAAGCTCACCAAATGATGGCAGCGTCACTCCGAATATGGTGTCCTGCCTTGACATGTAGTACATCTGGAGCAGGCCGAGCAGCATGCCACACAGGGTGCCTGCAATGAGGCCGCGGTAGGTCTTGCCGTCACCAAGTATGCGGCGCCCGTCCTTGAGAGTCTTTCCGCCGTCCAGGGGCCTTCCGCCGCCAAAGACAGCAGCAGATGAATTCGGGATATATGCCGGAAGCATAAGCCACAGGGCAGTAACCAGTATCTCTATCATTGTGTTCATCCGTTTTCTCAGTTTCCTATGCCATGATTGCATAACATCTATTTAAAACATCGTGGATGCAAGAGAAAACTCTATATTACATACTTATCGTAGGTTTACAGCAGACAACTGATGAAAAATAAAAGGCCTTTACTGACACCGAAAAATAACATGCTTGCTACTGTTGTCGTCTTCCTGCTTCTGGCAACGATAATATTAATGGGCATGTTAACGCCGTTAATCGCAAAACTAAGCACCGGGGTGGAGATACGTCTCGAACCCTCCTATTTCAATGCCAGGACGGCCCTGCCCACCGCAGCCCTCGTGGTACTGCTCAGCATCTGCATGCTCGCAGGCTATCTCGGACAAAGGAACACCTTGACCATAGTTGGAGGATACATTGCACTGGCAGCATTCTTCGCGTTCATATCGCCCTTCGGAAACCTGCCAGTAGATGTCTCAGTTCCCATTATCGCGCTTGCGTCCTTTGCCACCATTTACAAGATAGGGAAAGCGCTTAAGAGGGATTCTTTCAGGGCGACTGCCAGGGGCGTCAGCGCCCACCTGATACATCTCGGGATACTGTTCATCCTGCTGGGTATTGTGCTGAGCGCCAACATGAAAATGGAAGGGTCCAGTACGATCATTTCCGGTAACATAGGGCAGTTTCCCGGACAGGACTATGCCATCAGGGTGAACAGCATGAACTCCTACTATTCCGGGGACCCCTACCAGAACTACCCCGGATCATCCTATATCACGGATGTCAACCTTGGTATCTACAGGAACGGGGTCTATTTCCAGGAAGGGCAGGTGAGATACGTCACTGATTTCAAGTGGGGACAGAGTTATACCACCACCTATATCCACCGCGGCCTCACGGAGGAGCTGTTCATAGCACCCAGGGCCATCAGCCTCCAGAAAGGGGAGATAGACCTGTATATGAGGACCGTGCCCTACATTAACTTCCTCTGGGGCGGCTTCTATCTGATGGTGATAGGCATTATCGCGCTCATTGCAGCAGATTTCGGCACCGGTAGGAAGACACCGGAGAAGCCCACAAAAAGCAGGAAGAATGGGGCAAAGGGAGGATCACAATGAACTTTGGCATGATACTGATCTGGGTTGCCTTCCTCACAGGGACAGGAGCCACAATCCTCTCGCTTGCCCACCATATCAGAGGGCAACGGAGCTACATCAGCCTGTCCAGGAAGATGGAAATAGCATGCACGCTCTCAGGCACGCTCTCCATACTGGTGCTGGTGGAGCACCTCCTTAGAGTGAATGCATCATATTATTACGTGTACAGCCATTCCAGCACTGACCTTGCGTGGTATTACAGGGTCTCGGCACTCTGGGCCGGACAGGAAGGGTCACTTCTGCTCTGGGCATGGGCCATACTTGCCATACTGCTGCTGGTGCAGTACACCGGACACACAAAAAAGCTTGCTGACACAAAACTGATGAACGTCACCAGAATGGTATCCCTGGGGATAATATCCGTATTCCTGCTGATACTGGTGATGAAGAATCCCTTCGCAAGCTACACCCTCACAGGTACGGGCGTGGTGCTCACTTACTGGGATCCCTTTGCCACCTTATACAATGTGCCCTACGGCCAGGGTATGAACCCCCTGCTGCGCAATCCATGGATGGCCATACACCCGCCAATGCTGTTCCTGGGTTATGCGGCCTTCACAATACCCTTTGCTGCAGCCATTGCAAACCTTCTGACAAAGGACGGGAGATGGACAGACATCGCAAGGGACTGGATGCGCATAGCATGGCTCTTCCTCACCCTGGGGATCGGGCTCGGTGGCTTCTGGGCATATGAAGTGCTAGGCTGGGGAGCATGGTACTGGTCATGGGACCCCGTGGAGACCTCATCCCTCATTCCCTGGATAACAGCAACTGCTTTCCTGCATGCAAGGACACGCACATCCCAGGGAGAATATGGTTTTCTCGCACCTCTGCTGGCGATAGCGTCATTCATACTTGTGGTGTTCGCTACCTTCGTGACCCGCAGTGGCATGTGGGCCTCGGTCCACTCGTGGCAGGACTTCAGTACAGAGGGAATGGTAATTGCAATCTTCCTTGTGATCCTCCTGGGAAGCAGCGCGGTTCTGCTGGCCAGGCGCTACTTCGAGGAAGGGAACGGAGTTGCAGCTTAAAGCTGCAGCTCATCTTTTCTTGCAATCCTTTCTTCTTTCCTGTGAAGCTATCATTCCTCCATGAACGGACCGACCTTCAGGCTGCCGTTCTCTTCAATGAGTATTTCGATCTTCCTTTCTGCTTTTGACAGTTTCCGGTTGCATACGCGGGCCAGTTTCATGCCCCTCTCGAACAGTTCCAGGCTCTCGTCCAGCAGCAACTGGCCCCGTTCAAGCCTGTCCACGAGGGCTTCCAGCTCCTCCAGCGATTCCTCGAATGTGGCATCGTCCAGGGACCCATCAACGCTATCACTCCGGCCCTCTCCGGCAGTGTCCTCCGGTACCATACCGTCCTCACTTTTCCCGACCTTCTTTGCCTTGACCATATTCCGTATCTCCTCAATCCGGCTTATCCTTCAATACTATGTCTTTTTCATATCATTCACACTACAAAGAATGGCTCCATCCTTTACCTTCAGGCTCAGGGATTCTCCTTTAGCAACATCATCCACGCTGCGGACAGGCCTGCCACCGTCTATACTCATCGCTATGCAGTATCCGCGCTCAAGCGTGCTGAGAGGACTGACAGCATTCAAACGGCCTGCCAGGCTGCCCAGGGAAGAGCGCTTGGATTCCATCATCCTTCCCGCATGGCGTTCCAGCCTGACATTCAGCTCGTCCACCCTCTGGTAGTTCTGCCTCAGGAACTCACTAATCTTTTCAGGACCTATCCTGCCCGAGAGATAGTCCAGCCGGTCAGAAAGGTCGGAAACATGCCGTATTGCAGCCTTCTCCATACGCTGTGACAGAGAACTGATATGCCTTTTCAGGTCCGTACTGTCAGGAACTGCCATCTCAGCTGCGGCTGACGGTGTAGGAGCCCTCAGGTCAGCCGTGAAGTCGGCTATCGTGTAGTCGGTCTCATGGCCCACTGCCGATATCACCGGAACCCGCGACTCATAGATTGCCCTCGCAACCGATTCCTCATTAAAGGACCACAAATCTTCCAGCGAGCCGCCGCCCCTGCCTACGATAATGACATCCACGTTTGCCCTGTTGAGGAATTCCAGGGCTTTCACAATGCTCGGGGCGGACATCTCTCCCTGTACGATCGCAGGGGCCAGCAGCACATCCACTGGATACCTGCGCCTGAGCACATGCAGTATGTCATGGATAGCAGCACCAGTCGGAGATGTGGCGATGCCTATCCTCTGCGGAAATCTGGGAACGGGCCTCTTGCGGGCCTTATCGAATAAGCCCTCCACCTCCAGCTTCTTACGCAGCTGCTCGTAGGCCTTGTACAGCTCGCCTATGCCATCCGGCCTCATATCAAGGATGTGGATCTGGTATTGCCCCCTCACAGTATACACGTCCAGGGAGCCAAATATAAGAACCTTCATTGTGGACTCGGGCTCGAACTTGAGGGAACGGTTGGTTGACCTGAAACTGACGCAGCTTATCTGGCTGCCCTTATCTTTCAGGGTGAAATAGTAATGACCGGAGCTGTGCTTTGTGAGGTTCGATATCTCACCGCGTACCCAGACCTGGCTGAGCAGAGGGTCCTGACATAGCAATTGTTTGATATGCTCGTTCAATTGTGAAACTGTATAGATTCCCATCCTTATCTTCCGGCCTTTATCAGGAGGCTTTGAAGGTATTATACTCTTAAGTAAGTTGTGTGAAAGTATTAGGCTAACTTTTATATTATTGTTCCCTGAGTCAGGAGCACATCTGAAATAATAGCAGTCGAAGAAAATTAATCTGCAGATTGATTTCGAAATGTTTTAATAGTTAGTAAAATTCCTTGTGAAACACCTAAACAGGAGATAGGTTTTGACAGGAGAGAAAAACGAGCCCGACACCTTCCTGCAGGAAGATGACCCCATCAATCTCTGTACAGATATGCAGCTAGGCCAGCCTCGGGTCCCGACCGGAAGAAAAAGGGGATCATATTCGCTTTTACTGAAGAATATGATTTCCATCATTCCCAGAATACCATTTCCCGGCAGGAGAGGTGAACCGGAAGAAAAGACCTGTCCATACCGGCTCAGGTCTTCAAAGAAGAGCGGGACATTAACAGTCAACTGCAAAGAGTGCGCCCATGGGTCCACATTCCAGGACCCGGTATGCAGGAAGAACATATTTGGCCTGCTGCTTAAGGAGCCTGCTGTCGACAGGCTTGTACTGTCAAACCTTTATGACAGGGACTATGAGGGAAGGGACCTTTCCATGATCTACGCCATGGCTCAGCTCCATGACAGACTGAGCTCATACTCCACAGCAAGGCTGGCATCTGGGAACTGTGACCATAAGGAGGGCAGAAGATGCCTACACCTTCGCAGGAAGCTGCTGTCAGACATAATTGCAACATCCGGCCACGACCCTCTGAAAGCCTGCTATCTCATCCACATTCATTGCAGTCCCTGTAATGCCTTATTGATCGGGACCGGCAAACATGCCGAATGTGAAGGGTGCCTGAAGGGATTTATCTGTATCCTGCAGGAAATGGCAGCATATTCCCTCGGGATAGAAAGAGGCCTGCGGACCGGAAGTGCAGCTGATTGCGATAAGGAGGCCTCAGGATATGAGGCGTGCCTGAAGTCGTACGTCAGGCCTCCTTTTTCCACTTCACGCATATATATCGAGCCCCCTGACAACACGATATTCCAGGAATGCTATGAAGTAGAACACATGAACGAAAGGGCACTTCCCGTATCTATCTACCAGCTGACAGACCGCCCTGAGAAGATGTACGCTATAAATCCGGTGGAATACTGCCTTAAGGCCGACGAACTGGAGATCATCGAGAATGTGAGGAAGAAGATGATCAGGCACCGTCCCAGGGACCTGCAGTTCGCAAATCCATCCAGTTCAAGGAACTACTTCAAGATGCTGGGAAAGCGTCTGCTGCTGGAGGAAGCGGAGCTCAGTGGAATGCCCCTGGAGCCTGCCATGGTCAGGCTTTACACAGATCTCCTGACCAAGTATACAACAGGACTTGGCATACTTGAGGACCTCCTGTCTGATGAAAGGGTCACGGATGTGTATGTCAATGCACCGGCGGACAGGAATCCCGTGCACGTGGTACTGGACGGGGAGGAATGCATAACCAATGTATATCTCTCGCAGGAAGACATGGATTCCCTTGTATCAAGGCTCAGGTCCATCAGCGGGAGACCGTTCGGAGAAGCCACCCCTGTATTGGAGATGTTCCTGAAAGAATATGGGGTACGCGTGTCCGTCATCGGCGACTCCCTGAGTGCAAAAGGCATTGCCTATGCATTCCGGAAACATGCAAAGGACCCCTGGACCCTGCCAAAGCTCATCAACAGCGGCTCCATTTCCCCGCTGGCTGCCGGCCTCTTGAGTTTCATAATGGATGGACAGGCCTCGGTACTGGTTGCCGGAGGCGTGGGAGCCGGCAAGACATCATTGCTCAGCGCCATGCTGCTGGAGATACCACAGAAGTACAGGATACTCACAATAGAGGACACGCCGGAGATACCTATCGAACAGTTACAGCAGATGGGATGGAAGGTGCAGGGGCTTAACTCACAGTCAGCCATCATAAAGTACGGTAGCGAGATCGAGCCGTCTACTGCGCTCAGGGCATCCCTGAGACTTGGCAGTTCGTCCCTTGTGATGGGAGAGGTAAGGGGTCCGGAGGTATCGGTCCTTTACGAGGCTATGCAGGTGGGGGCTGCTGGGAATTCTGTGATCGGCACCATCCACGGATCATCAACACGCTCGGTATATGAGAGGATCGTGCACACATTAGGGGTCCCGCCTGCATCCTTCAAGTCGACGGATGCAGTGATCGTCTGCAGCAACACGAGGATCTCAGGGAGCATGGTGACAAAACGCAGGGTCATCCAGATAGCCGAGGTCAATGAGGACTGGGACCCTGAGGATACCGACACTGTGTTCTCTGACGTGCTGAGATATAATGCTTCTCTTGACGCTCTGGTACCTGAAGACATAATGGATCGGGGGCAGTCAGTACTCATCGGCAAGATCGCGGACAAGTGGGGCATGAGCATGGACCAGGCTTCGAAGAATATCCGCCTCCGGGCTCGGATCAAGGAGAAGATGGCTGAGTACGGAAGGAAGGACCCCTTCTTTGTGGAATCCACCACGGTAAGCATAGCAAATAACATGTTCTGGCTCCTCACGGAGGAAGAGAAACTTTGCGGAGGGGGGACTGACCCTGGGAGGATATACGCCAGATGGTCGGAATGGTTCGAGGACTTTGCATCTAAACACACACCTGCTTTCTCCCTGCAGGAAACGGGCATAGTGAAGCAAGAAGATGAGAACGGCCTGGTGGCAGGTGGTCTTTCTGGGCAGTGAGGAGAACTGGTACTACCACGGCTGCAAGTTCACGTTCAGGAATTTCAGGTGGCTCCTGTGGGATCCCGGGTCTTTCAGAAGAAGGGCGGACAATGCAGTAAGCCAGGAATACAGGGATGCACTTGTATACACGGGGCTGGATCTGGAGCCCTACGAGACAGCATTTTTTGCTTATACAGTGTCAGGCCTCATGTTCCTTTGTCTACTTTTTGCTGACTTTGTCATATTCAGGCTCACCAGCTTTGAGGCTGCCACCCTGAAGATAACCTTGGCCCTTAGCCTCATACTTCCCCTTCTCACACTCGTGTACCTTAGTGAGTACATCAAAATATACTCCCGATGGATGAAGGTTAGCTCTCTCGGGGATATGCCGGAGATCCTGAGCTATATAGTCATGTCCATGAAACTTGTCCCTAACATGGAAGTTGCCATCAGGTTTGCGGGAGAGAGCTCCGACAGGCCCCTGGCAAAGGACCTGAGGAAGATGCTATGGAACCTTCATGTCAGGGAGTACAGGGGAATGGACGATGCCACGCTGGAGTTTGCCAACCTGTGGGGCAGGAACAGCGAGTATTTCAAGCGGGCCCTGCATCTTATCAAGAGCTCCACCAGCGAGCCTGACGAGGCCCAGAGGATGATCACCCTTAACAGGGCCCTCGACATAGTACTGGAGAACACAAAAAGGCTCATGGAGAATTTCGCAGCTAAACTGAAGAGTCCCACATACATCCTCTACTCCATATTCATCCTCATACCGCTTGCACTGGTGGCCCTCATGCCTGCTATAACCGTGGTGGGCATTCGCTTTGGCATAGGCACTCTTGTGACCCTGTATGACATCATCCTGCCACTGGCAACCTTTGCATATGCAGAATATATCCTTATGCAGAGGCCTGCGACATTTGTTCCCCAGAGCATTCCCGACAGCCATCCTGAGCTCGGGGGCATCACAACTAAAAAAGCAATGGCCATGGCGATATCCGTTTCCGTGGCAGTGCTGATAATCTTCCTGGGGTTCCTTTGGATGCGCCTTGGCAATCCCGGCAACATACTGTCAACAGCAACCCTTGAAGGGATCCTGCCTCCGGGACTTCTTCTGCTGTGGGGGATAGTCTTTGCAATTGCGTTCTACCTCAATATGAGCTACACTCCCTATAAGAAGATCCGTGATGAGATCAAAAGGATGGAGATAGAGTTCTCTGATGCCCTCTTCGTGCTGGGCAGGAGGATATCGGAAGGCAGGGCCACGGAGGAGGCCTTCATGCACACTGCATCTACAATGCAGGGGTCCCAGATAGCCATGGCATTCGAGAGGATATCACTGAACCTGCTGAGCATAAGGGCAGATATCATGACAGCGATATTTGACGAGGAGTTTGGGGCATTCAGGGATGTGTACTCTGACAGGATAAGGACCACCATGAAGCTCTTTGTGGAGAGTGCTCACAAGAGCCACGAAGCTGCAGGTGTGGCCATTGTCAAACTCGCAGATCACCTCAAGGAGCTGCAGGATGTGGAACAGAACATCAAAAGGTCACTGTACGATATGACATCCACAATGCGCTCGACTGCAGCCATCTTCGCACCCCTCATTGCAGGAGTTACCATGGCTCTGTCAGAGGTCATTGCAAAGATATTGCAGAACATATCCCACAGCATGGCTAACCTTCCGCAGAATCTGATACCCGGGCCCGGGCAGATATCACCTGCAGACCTCGAGCAGTCGATTCCAGCAGACCTGTTCATGCTGTCCATAGGTATCTATCTGATCCTCATTACAGTGATACTCACCCGCTTCTCAGGCACAATAGAATACGGGGGCGACAGGGCGCAGCTTATGTATGACCTGGGGCAGGTACTGCCTCTCTCAATAATCATATTCACCCTGTCAACGGTGGTATCCAGGATAATCTTCAGGGGGCTTGTCTGATACACAGCACACTCCGCAAAGCTCAATATCGATAGGCCCGATATATCTCAGGGAGTTGATATTCATGAAAAGATCCATAGGAGCTAAACCTTTTGCTTATCCTGCACCTGCATGGATTGTTGGCACATATGATGCGTTCGGTACCCCTAACGCTGCAACCGTTGCGTGGGGAGGTATCTGCTGCTCAAACCCGCCTTGTATCAGCATCTCCCTCAGGGAGGCGACCTACAGTTACACCAATATCATGGAGAAGGAGGCCTTCACCGTTAACATTCCATCGGAAGACCATGTGAAGGAAACGGACTACTGCGGGATGGCAAGCGGGAAGAACGAGAATAAGTTCGAGACAACAGGACTCACTCCTGTGAAAAGCGACCTTGTATATGCACCCTATATTGCAGAGTTCCCTGTCGTGATCGAATGCAAGCTGATCCACAGTTTCGCAATCGGACTCCATACGCAGTTCATTGGGGAGATAGTAGATATCAAGGCTGATGAGTCAGTGATAGATGAGAATGGAGTGCCTGACATTAACAAAGTGAGACCTCTGGTGTTCGGTCCGGAGGCCAGGAGTTATTATGGAATTGGTAAATCCCTTGGGAAAGCTTTCTCCATCGGAAAGGATTTGAAATAAGATAGCTTCAGTCGATAGGGACCAGTGCCTTGTTTGGACAGGCTTTCACGCAGGCCATGCACAGGATGCACTTGCTGTAATCCACCCTTACAAGGCCATCAACCCTGTACAGAGCTCTGCATGGGCATATATTATCGCATTTGAAGCATTTCCTGCAGCCCATGACCGCAACGTGACCATCCTTTTCCTGCATATGGGAACATATCAGGAGGATATTACATTAAACTATTGAGCCTGCACTGTTTAAATAGGCTTATATACGACCAGAGTATAGAGTCCGCAAATGAGCGAAGTGAACAATACAGGATCATTCCACACATATCTTTCCGAGGGCTGCAGGCTATGCCAGCAGGGTGCCAAGATGGTGCTCTTTGTTACCGGAGTGTGCCACAGGGATTGCTTCTACTGCCCGGTTTCCGCGGAGAGACGAAAGGATGTGGTCTTTGCTAATGAAAGGGTTGTCAATTGCGACCAGGACCTTATAGAAGAGGCACGCATTATGAATGCCCTTGGCACAGGGATCACAGGAGGAGAGCCTTTACTCGTACCCGAGAAAGTGTTTCACTACATCAGGCTCCTGAAATCGGAGTTTGGACTGGGGCATCATATCCATCTGTACACGTCCGTTGCACCTGATACGGACACTATCAGCAGGCTCGCCGAAGCAGGACTGGACGAGATAAGGTTCCATCCTCCTGCCTCTATGTGGGATGAGATGGAAACAAGCCCTTACGCTGCTTCCATAGGATACGCCAGGCAGTTCGATATCGAAGCAGGAATAGAAGTTCCTGCCATTGAGGGCATAGAAAAGGTCGCAGCTTTTACCAGGAAAATGGACTGTTTCCTGAACCTCAATGAGCTGGAGTTTTCAGAGTCTAATGCAGGAGCTATGAGTCTTAAAGGTTTTGTACTTGAAGGAGACATATCTAATGCTGTTGCCGGTTCAATGGAACTTGCAAGGAACATGCTCTGCAGAGGTGGTGCAGGGAAAGTGCACTTCTGTACATCAACATATAAGGACGCCGTGCAACTAAGGGAACGCCTGGTGCGTATTGCCCGCAACACTGCAAGGGTCTTTGATGAAATAACAGAAGAAGGAACCGTAATTTATGGACAGATCCTTTGTAAGGATGCTGAGGCTGCCGAGGAAGTGACGGAATTGCTCACAGAAGAGGGAATACCTCCGGAAATGATAGAGGTAAGAGATCGTTCTGTTGAAACAGCCTGGTGGGTACTTGAAGATGTCGCGGACCTGGTAAGAGAGAACACGGAGGATGTGTCCATTGTGGAGAGATATCCTTTTGAGAATGGGTTTGTAGTGGAGAAAATACCCCTATAAAAGCCAAGTTATATATCTTAGAATGATATAAGTAGTACGATTTTCATCGCGCGCAAGTGTTTCGCGTGTTGACATATACAATAGTTTTATAAGATAAAATAACATATTGAAAAAAAGAGGTGTTTGTACTGGAAACGATAGAAGAGCGAGTAAGGGATAGGTTAATAAAATATCTCAGTCGCGATGATACAGGTATACGTAAAGTAGTATTGAAGTTATTCCTGAGTGGAGGAAAATTCACTACAGGTGACGTGTACGAACATCTTAACAATGCAGACTTTGATGTTAGCTACAGAGGAGTTTCTGCAATGGTAGGCCTTATGAACACGAGGCTTGGGATTCTCAGTATTGATGTGACCGGAGACCATAATATCTATCTTCTGAAGGAAGACTACAGGGATATCGTTAAGTCGGTCCTGGAGAATTATTAATTATCATGCTTTTGGGTACGCCTGCATCCTTGTTATAAAGCTTCAATAACCAGTAACGTTTATTGGCCTATTTATTTTAATTGAAAAAGCAAAACGGGATATATTGGAGTGAGATATTGGTCATATTAGATGGTGTTCCGTATGCTAAAGCACATACCCCCATGGATCTATAAGGGCTATGAAAGACTCCTGACACAGGAAGTCAAAAGTGCCCGGATACCAAGGCATGTTGCCATTATAATGGACGGTAATCGCAGATATGCGCGCAGACTGGGACAAATGGCTGCTTTTGGGCATATGAAAGGCGCAAATGTTACTGAGAAGGTTATCGAATGGTCCTGTGAGCTGGGCATAGAACACCTGACGATCTATGCGTTCTCCACAGAGAACTTCAGCCGCTCTGATGAAGAGAAGGAGAGATTATTCGAACTGATAAGGCTGAAGTTCGATGAGATCGGCGAGGATGAGAGAACGCATGAGAGGCGGATGCGTGTACACGCCATAGGGGATACGGACAAATTGCCTGAAATGCTCCGGGAATCAATAAAGAATGTGGAACTTGTGACGTCCGGATATGACAGGTTCAATCTCAATGTTGCGATAGCCTATGGAGGACGCCAGGAAATTGTGCAGGCTGTCAGGGAGATAGCCTGTATGGTCCGGAAAGGAGAGATCGAGCTCAGCAACATCAATGAGGACACAATATCAAGCCACCTCTATCCTGCAGGAGACTCTGCCCTCCCTGACGTAGACCTTATAATCCGCACAGGTGGCGACGAGCGTGTTTCCAATTTCCTTCCCTGGCAGGCAAACGGCAACGAATGCGCGTCTTATTTTTGTGCACCTTTCTGGCCTGAGTTCCGTAAGATCGATTTCCTGCGCTCTATACGCGTGTACCAGGCCCGGGTGGAAGAGAGGGAACAACATGCAACCATGCGTGCAGCCCATTTCTTTAAAGCACTAGGGAAGGCCGAGCTCACAGAGATCAGGCATTCACCGAAGATCGAAGGTCTGCATCAGTGATCCCAAGGCTGAAAATACAGTAAGCTGAGAGAGAGTTTACCTGTAACATAGAAAAACTAGTGCGGGAGGTGTGATTCGAACACACGAACTCCTACGAGACTAGGCCCTCAACCTAGCGCCTTTGGCCTGGCTGGGCAACCCCCGCATGTGATTTGCAAGCATGTGCTTGGCGGATATGTAGAGTGATACCTGTGCAAGTTAAAGAATATTGGTGCGGGAGGTGTGATTCGAACACACGAACTCCTACGAGACTAGGCCCTCAACCTAGCGCCTTTGGCCTGGCTGGGCAACCCCCGCACGAGTGCATATTAAATAAATTTCAGGAGATAGCTCTCCTGACCGGATCATAGGGACTCTAGGATTTCCCCCATCCGGGCGGCTTTGTCCTTAATGTTCTTCCCTGCATTTATAATTAACTGTTGGATCGTATAGGAACCATCTGATTCCATAGTGAAAACGAAGGCATTCTCGTCGTGAGAAACTTTGATTGCATCGATCTCACAGATTCCCTGACAGAGTTTGCAGAGTATACATTTCAGAATATCATCCGGTGATATCTCTGCACCCTCAGGTCCCATTTTAATGATCGCCTGGGGACACTCCTCTACACACTCACCGCAGCCATCACAATTTGTGAAGGTGACGAGGGGCATGTTCTTGTATCCGCAGGCAACACCGGCCTGCCACCTGGCATGTTTGTTGCCATAGCCCACGTGGGCAATGGCCTCAAGCACGACCTTCTGGCCTTCCTTCAGTTCAATGATAGGAATATTAGGGTCTGCAGGCTGCACTTTTTCATCGGATGAGACAAAGTCACCTGAATAGACCATCCTCGGACCTTCGGCACTCAGTGTCAGGGAGACCCTGCAGGCAGGACACTCCGAGCCACCACATGTGCATTCTTCAACAGGTACGAACTCTTCAATGTTTGCGGCTAGAGGAATAAGGGCAAGCCTTAACCCGAGCTGTTCATCAAAGAGGACAGAGGTATTGTTGTAAATGTTGACGTAGGTTATTGCAAGGGTAGGTACGTCAGCGAGCGCTGCCCTCCTTATACCGTTTGCAAAAGCTGCGCTCACATTGGACAATACGAACTTTGCAGACCTCTCTGATATTTCCAGTACATCAACTTCCATTGTCATGAGTTCATATCCATTAATTAACTGATCTAATATACAATTATACCCTTCTTCCACCCTTTGGACGTGTCCCATCGTGTGGTACAGGAGTTACATCCTGTATTCTGCCGATCTTGATCCCTGCCCTTGCAAAGGACCTGATGGCAGCCTGTGCTCCGGGACCCGGGCTTCTCTGCTTGTTGCCTCCGGGAGCACGTACCTTTATGTGGATTCCCTCGATGCCCTTGTCCTTGAGTATGTCTGCGAGCTGGCTTGCCATCTGCATAGCAGTATAGGGTGAGCTCTCATCACGTGCTGCCTTTACAACCATGCCGCCTGAGGACTTTGCCAGTGTCTCGGCACCGGTAATGTCAGTGACAGTGATGATAGTGTTATTGAATGAGCATTTTATGTGAGCAATGCCCCAAATTCCGTTTGTCGCCATATCTTTTCCTCCTTTCATGCCCCTGCGACATTAGATGCTACTTGTGCCGGCCTTTCCGGATGGGTTTCACTGGTCAGCGGAGAGGTACCGTAGTAATCAATGAGCATCTCCTCATCCTTTGATATCAGCATGCTCGGAACGGTTACCCTCTTACCATTGATCGCAATGTGGCCATGGGTGATGAACTGCCTTGCCTGCTTAGGACTGCGTGCAAGTCCGAGCCTGTGAACCTGGGTCTGTAACCTGCGCTCAAGGATAGAGCTGGTCTGAAGACCAAGGATATCATCGATATTGGAATCGGTGCTGAGCATAGAGTAGCGTATGAGTCTTGCAAGGATCTGGTCAGCTTCAGTCTTGTTGTGACCTTCAAGCTCACCCTCTGCAAGAAGCCTGCGGGCATCTGCCCTGTATCTCCTGAGGACACTGTGTGCCTTCCAGAGTTCTTTCTTGTTACGGAGACCGTATTTCTTGACAAGCTCAAGTTCGCTTGCCATCCTGGCTGCCTGCCACGGGTGCTTTGGAGTGTCGTAGCTCTTTCTCTTCTTACCTGGATATCCCATAAGATCACCTTATTTCTTCTTGCTCACACCAATGGTGGAACCACGCCTTCCGGTGGATTTTGTCCTCTGGCCTCTTACCTTGAGACCTCTCTCATGCCTGAGACCGCGGTAAGCCCTGACCTTCTTAAGGTTGTTTATATCCTCTCTGAAGGTAAGGAGTATGTCCTGTCCAAGCAGGTGCTTGTCGTCCCCGCTCAGAGGGTCCATCTGCCTGTTAAGCATCCAGGTAGGCATTCTTTTCTCAAGATCTGCAATGGCTGCATCCAGCTTTGCAACATCCTCGTCTTGAAGGTAACCTATTACACCTTTGGGGTCAATGCCAGTGCTGTCTACGATAATCCTTGATGTTCTCAATCCGATACCACGGATACCGGTCAGCGCATACATTACAGGCTGACTTCCCTGAAGGTCAGTATTCATGATACGGACTAAATGTCTTATTTCTTCGTCTGCCATTAAATTTCCTCCTTAAGGATGCAATGCATCCCGTAGCCCCGGAACACAGAAAGTCCGGCACACCCGGCTTTGCGGGTAATGTTATTCTAATAATAGAACACGACTCGGCTGTATATACTATCTTTTGTATTTAACCTTATTGTGTAGAACAGAGAGTATATAAGCGAAATGTACTAACTTTTAATCCGATAAATAACTTCCCATAAATAGGATCAGCATGCAATATCTTGTGGGGTCATTCGTTCAGGGAACTTACCGACTGCTGCTTATCAGCAACTGTCAGAGAGGAGCTGTTCCTTACCTTGAAGAACACCATTCCCAGCATGGAGCATACGATCGCAAAGATCAGAGTTTCCTGATATCCGAACTGCTCCAGCATCACACCGCCTGCCATTGAGCCAACAATACTTGCGGCAGCTATCACGGAATTAAGAATGCCCGTTGCTGTGGCTTTTTCAGCATTACGCTCCACAAGCAACTGG
The DNA here is from genome assembly GCA_030154025.1 of Methanolobus sp. Taxonomy (GTDB): domain Archaea; phylum Halobacteriota; class Methanosarcinia; order Methanosarcinales; family Methanosarcinaceae; genus Methanolobus. The sequence continues at coordinate 21,282 of JASKKT010000001.1, read as the reverse complement.
TTTCCTCCTACATAGAGGAACGACCACCCGAATGCCACGCAGACCATACCAGGTATCACGAATATGAAACTTGGTGCAAGAAGGTAACAGGTAAAGGCCAGCGCTGAAGTGATACATCCCCACTTGACAAGCCACTCATTATCAAGTCCGTCCATCCTGCGCATGATAATGAACTGGATAAGAGGATTGATTGCATAGATCACACCAATCCAGAAGTTAGTTGCTCCCAGACGGACAAGGTAAAGAGGAAGTATCGTCCAGACGGCAACTGCACCCATGTGCCTTACGAATATGGAGAGATATACCCCGATATTACGGGAAAAGGTGTCAACTGAGAAATAGCTGATGTTCATGGAGGGCTTTTCTATATCCCTTAGTTTGAGGGCATTGAGAAAAGCTACAAAATAGAAGACAGATGAGAGAATGAACAGAAAGTGCACATCCTCTATCATAGCCGCAAGCAGATAGCCTATCATCCACCCCAGCGAACCGAAGGATGTGAATTTGCCAATGCTGCCCTTCTGGTAGTAGATATAAACTGTGAGCGCCGCCGGGTATATACTCATACAGAAACCCACAAGAGCCCTGGAAAGCGCCAGTGACATGGCATCATATGCAAATACCTGCAAAAGGAAAGCGATCCCTGACACCGCAAGGCCGATCAGCACTATGGGGCGCAGGCGATTGATGTCCGCAGCCTTACCGAAAATGAAAGAGGATAAGAAAGAGGTAAGGCCAAACAGAGCGCTTATGAGCCCTATCTCAAAGAAAGAAGCTCCAAGAGAAGCTGCAAATATGGGGACGAACACGTTGGACATCGTGTGCGAAGTGTTCGTAAGAAGCTGGATCGTGTTTATTCGCATCGTACAGCCAGACCATAACCGTATTTGCCTATTTCAATCTATTTACTTATAATTTAACGGGAGTCTGACAGTTGTTTCAGCTAAATGGTTTAGCATAAAATCCACCAAGCGTAAACAGGCTTTAATGAAGCTCAATCATACCATAAAAAAGATAAAAAAATCGCTTATGCATTCTCACATCAGGAATTAAGTAGAAAGAACTAAGTCCGATCCGGATTTAAAAAAGCGCCGAGGGGGAGATTCGAACTCCCGAGGGGCGGATGCCCCACAAGCTTTCCAGGCTTGCGCCCTACCACTAGACTACCTCGGCATTATGTTTCGCCGGTTTTGCTCTTCCAGCCTTGCGGATAAGTGCCAGCAACCATTATTATTCTTTCGGTCAGAGCGGCAATACCATGCTCCGAACTGAGCATTTCCCCGGTATCCATGAGGGACCTGGACAGGGAAACAGCCTCGCCTTTTAAAGTGAAGATGCATACCTGGTCATCTTTTCGGATATTCCGATCAAGACTTACTATTCCGGGCACAGCAAGTGCGGCACCCTGGCAGAGGGCATCTACGGCGCTGTCACGGATGACTATCCGAGGCAGATGCGCCAGCCCTTCCTCAAGGGGTCTTACAACCCTGCGCAGGCAGGATTCATCGCCGTCCTCCTTCCAGAACACATAGGCATCTTTCAGATCCTGGAGACTTACAAGCGTGTCCTCCCTGAAAGGACCAGTCTTGGTCCTGCGCAATTGCTGCATATGGGCACCGGTGCCAAGGGCCATCCCAATATCATGGCAAAGCTTGCGCATGTAAGTGCCCGCTTCACAGCCAACTCTCATGAGTACCGACTTGTCCTTCACCTCAAGCACTTCGAGATAATAGATCATCCTGACCCTCAGTTCCCGCTTTACTGCGGATATAACGGGAGGCATCTGGAAAACAGGACCAACGAATTCGGAGCATACGCTGCGCACCTTCTTCTCGGGAGCAGGTTCATGCAGGCGCATATGACAGATATACTCCTTGCCGGAAAGACGCAGAGCTGAAACACATTTGGTGGCCCTCCCAAGCATGATCGGCTGTACCCCAGTAACACCGGGGTCAAGAGATCCGGAATGCCCTGCACGCTTAAGCTCAAGCATGTTCTTGACCCATGCAGTGACTTCATGGCTTGTGGGCCCTTCCGGCTTATCAAGGTTCACAACACCCATCTCCACGTATTCCCGCATTGGACGATCTGCCGGCGGGCATCCGTAGGAGGGATTGGTAGTTGTCTCAGCCTTTTGGACCATCTCACGTGGGTATTCAGAGGGCAGGATCCCGGCAGATTCCCCGATGTCTGAACTCATTTAATAGGACCTCATATTATAAGCTTCCAAAGGTTACTGTCCGGAAAAGCGTTCAACTGCACAGGAGATGATATCAGCCACCTGGAACTGATCCCATCTGGCAGAATCAACGACCAGGTCATAGACTGAAAGGTCCTCTATGTTAATACCATAGATTGTGCTGTACCGGATAGCTTCCGATGCTTCACGCTGTTTGGTTTCTTCAAGTTTCTCTTCAAAGGAGCCGGATTCACGTGCAACTACGCGCCTGACCCTTAGCTCCACGGGAGCTTTGATCCATACTTTGAGAGCATGTGGTGCCATATGACCCGCCAGCCTCCCTTCAAGTATTATGTTGTCCCTTGTACAGGCGATCTCTTTCTGGCGCGCGTCTATCTCAAGATCGATGGAATCATCCGATTCCGCCAGTTCACCGAACTCTGCCAGGGTCATACCGTACTCTTTCGCAAGGGAACGGAACACCTCGCCTGCAGAAACCATTTCCAGACTGTGTTTCTGGGAAAGGATGCGGGAAACAGTGGTTGTACCACTGCCCGGTAAGCCACTTATTGTCAACAGCAATTAGATTCCACCGACATCAAGCGCCTTTCTCATCAACTGGCTTACTGCCAGGGATGCTATGAAATACCAGAATATCCAGTACTGGAAAGGACCGAGTATTGTACCTGTCAGCAGATGCTCTCCCCAGAAAGGAAACACCATGACTGCAGCCTCGTGGCTCTTGATATAGAAGTATGCCCACATGAAAAGTGGCAGTGATATTATACTGATATATGCCATCGGCTTGAACTGCTGCTTTGACATCTCAAGCTGTTCGGTCATCATTTCAGCGCGCTGGCTTTCCATCTTCTTCATCAGGGAAGTGTTATTGGAAAGCTGGGCCTCCCTGAACTCCTTCTGGAAAACACGCATCTTTTCCTGGACATTGCGCATGAGCTCCCAGTCCATGGTATATTTCTGGATGAGCGTTGCATAGAGGGCAGTTATGGCTGCCATTATGAACAATACAATGTGAAAGTTGTTAGCACCCAGCAGGTTTACAAGGGGGTCCATTACAAATCCCACTGCACTGCCCAGAGAGTCCCTGAAATCCTCTCCCAGGATCACTATGCCTATCATCAGGGAAATACCCAGAGCGAGCAAAGCCCGCTCCATCTGTTTCTTATATTCGGCAGCTGCCAAAGGTAATCATCACCTTGTTTAATAGATCAGTTAATCTGTTACTTGTATTTGTCCATTACCCCGGAAACCTGCCGGAATACTTCATCCACACCAGCACTGCCGTCGATATTGACAAGGATACCGGCCTTCACATAGTAATCTATCAGGGGCTTTGTCTTCTGGTTATAGACTGCAAGCCGCTGCCTGATAACTTCTTCCCGGTCATCATCCCTCTGGTACAACTGGGAGCCGCATACATCGCAGATTCCCTGCTTTTGAGGAGGATTGAAAGCCACATGATAGCTCTCACCGCACTTGGGGCATGTCCTGCGGCCGCTTAGCCTCTTGACAAGCTCATCATCCGAGACCTCAATATTGATCACCACATCCAGGGGTTTACCTATTTCCTTTAATATAGTATCAAGCGCATCTGCCTGAGGTATGGTTCTGGGATACCCGTCAAGAAGATAGCCGGCCTTACAGTCCGGCTCATTGAGCCTGTTCTTTATAAGGCCTATGAGTACGGCATCCGGGACAAGCTCGCCCCGGTCCATGTACTCCTTTGCCTTCATGCCAAGTTCGGTCCCATCGCGGACATTTGCCCGCAGGATATCTCCTGTGGATATGTGGGGAATACTGTATTTCTTGGTCAGTTCCTTGGCCTGGGTACCTTTTCCGGCACCAGGCGGACCGAATAATACTACGTTCATGTTCAACACCTTATATTATTGCCCGAAGAAGGACCTTACCATCGGATGCATTTCCATCATCTGCTCGGATGCTATATCCTCATAGAGACGGTAAACTATACTGACCGCAAGCAAGAGTCCTGTACCTCCCGCACCTCCGAGAGTACCCAGAAGGCTTGCAACCAGGGTCAGAAGACCTATGAAAGCTCCACCGATGACTGTTACTTTCGGGATGTACCTTGTCATCACTTTCTCGATACTTCCTATGTTCCTTCTGAAACCAGGGATCTGCATGCCGGAGTTGAATATCTTCTTCGCGGTTGGCTTTGCACCCATTCCTGTGGTTTCGATCCAGAACAGGGCGAATATTATACCGCCTCCCACCAGGAACACTGCATCGACCAGCACGTGCAGGGCTATCTGCCATGTTGCAGGGGCAACAGCACCATAGCTGGTGAAGGATTCTCTTACAAGTGAAGGAATCCAGTCATAAGGACTGTTAATAGGGGCCAGGTAGTACATTAGGCCATTAATGGGCGTCGAACCCTGGAACTCACCCAATATGGTAATGCCCCTGCTGCTGAGCAGAAGACCTATGAGCTGGATGTTAGCCTGCAATGCCCTTACAAGGATCATTGGAAGGACTGATGCATAGATGAGTTTGACAGGGAACTTGCCCCTTGCCCCTCTTACGGCACTGTGTGCCAGAGGGATCTCTATGCGGGTACTTTCCACATACACCACAAGGAGGAAAATGATTATCGTGCTCAGAAGGGCAAGTATGCCTCCGCGGATAAGCATGAACATTATGCCATCGCCTGTGAAGAGATAATCAGTACCTACATTCTGTATTATGTATATCCACTTTGGGAAGAAGCCAGCTGGCAGGCCCGTGGAATCTCCGACCCAGCTGAACAGACCTGTGACTATCTGCTGCGACACGCCGGCCACGATGAACAGACCAACACCTGAACCGATACCCCATTTGGAGACTACCTCGTCCATGAAGAGGATCAGTACGCCGCCTATACATATCTGGATGAACAGGATGAACGTGATAACTCCGACACCTACCCCGAGAGTTGCAGCTATTGCTTCATCGGGCATGACAAAGCCGCCTACTATCTGTGGCAGAGCCTCAAGGACTATCATCACGAAAACCAAAGCCTTCTGCGCGCCCTGGAAGAATGCCTGGTCATCAGGATTGGACATATCGAGTTTTATTATATCTGCACCAACGAGCAACTGGAGAACGATGGATGCAGTGACTATCGGTCCTATACCAAGGAGCATCAGGGAACCAGAAGCTCCTGCAAAGAATGCTCTGTAGGATTCGAACAGGTCTATCGAATCCGGTGACAATCCAAACAGCGGAACGTTAGCAAGTACAAAGTAAAGCACGAGAATGCCAAGTGTCCACATTAACTTGTTTTTGAAATGCACGTGCCCTTCGGGACTTGCAACCGCAGGTAGCTTATTAAAAATTGGTTTTAAACTTTCCTTAAGACTCATTAATTCCACCCTTGCTGGGAAATCCATACGATTCATTAAACGAGTATGGCTTAATAATCTTAAATATTAATAAATATACGCTTTCTTTGCGATATAGAACAATGAATAAATAAGTAATGCCCGGGGGCATTACTCTCCAGGTTCTGTGCAGGAACCGCCTGCGTTCTCGATCTTGGCCTTTGCAGTGGCGGAGAACTCGCATGCAGTAATGGCCAGTTTCTTAGAGACCCGGCCTGTACCAAGCACCTTCTCAATATCAAGGTCTTCAAGATCAATGTGGTAGACCCCGTCCCTGAGCTCGGCAAAGCCATCTTCCACAAGCTGGTCTGCAAGTTCATCCAGTTCACCTACATTCACAATGGAAGCATCATGGACTGTCTTGAAGGGACGAACAAATCCCTTTGCCAGACCAAGGTTGTAGCCCCGCTGGATTGCACGGGTCTGATGATGGGCATTCCCACCACACTTACCTCTTCCACCGCGGTTACCGGCACCACGCCTGTTCTTACCGGTCCCTCCACCACATGTGCGTGATCCTCTGAACTTTTTAGTGTTACCTTTTACCATTCCAGATCACCTCATCTTCTTCAACAACTGGTTGATATCCTCACCATGGTTACCAAGGACACCGCCCTGCTGTACGGTCCTCTTAATGCCTGCATGGCCTTTCCTCGGCGGGTGAAGCCTGAAGACCGGCTTGAGGTTGGGGACATCCTTGAGGGTTGCGCTGCCTTCACATACTGCCTGTGCAAAGGCTTCGATAGAGGCGAACTTGGTATTTGCTGCCAGATACTCGTTGGTGAGCCTTTCGCCACCCTGGAGCATGCCACGGTTGTTAAGTATCTCTGCCAATGTGTCCGCATCAATTACACCATAGGCCACATAGTCCTTGACCTTCTGGATCATACCCACGTTTTGCGGGCTATCGTTGAGGAGCACACAGTGGTTTACCCTGTGCAGGCGAAGCATCTTAAGGGTATCCTCAATGGATCCCCTTACATTCACGTTGCCACGTACTCTTACCAAAGCGTACATCTCAGGCCTCCTTGTCCATACAGAGCGGCTGCTTTACAACACCTGTGTTCTGCAGCGCGTTGAATGTTGCCTTTGCGAAGTTCAAGGTAGACCTGGTAGTACCCTCAGTCCTTGTCCATACGTCCTTGACACCTGCTTTCTCAAGCACTTTCCTTGCGGTGTCACCGGCAGCAAGTCCAAGACCACGGGGAGCTGGCTTGAGTGCAACAATGACGCTACCTGCCTTGCCCTTTACCTCTGAAGGCACGGTGTGTTCGCGGCCACAGGTGCATTCCCATGAACCGCATCCACGGCTTACCCTGACAATGTTGATCTTTGCATTGTCTATTGCCTTCCTGATAGCCGGACCGACCTGGACATCCTTGCCCTGCCCGAGGCCTACAAAACCATTACCGTTCCCGACAATGACAGTTGCTCTGAACTTGACACGGCGACCGGAGTCAGTCATCCTCTGGACCATGTTGATGTCGAGCACCTCATCCTCGAGTTCAGGCAACAGGATATCAACGATCTTGGACTCCCTTATCGGAAGGCCGGAGTCGATAGCCTCGTCCATGGAAGTGATCTGCCCTTCTTGAACGAGTATTCCAAGCCTTGTCTGCGGAACCCATTCTTCTTCATATTCATATGCCATATAATCACCTAATTGAAGTCAGCAGAGATCTTTTCCTTAACTGCGTCGAACAGTTCCGGCAGATTTGATCCTTCCATATACTCTGCTACGTGTTCTCCTCTTATCCTCTCATCTGAAGGCAGGATGGACGGATCATGGGGGATCTCAAATCCGGCGTCCACAATGCCTTTTAGGGTTGCATATACCCTTGATCCGGGGGATGCGACCTGCAGTCCAAGGTCAAGGATACCATATTCGTATCCACTGGCCTGTGCCCTGTAACCGAACAGAAGACCTGTAAGGTACGCAGCCGTTGTGTTGCCTGTGGATGCGTCGTATCCGTACTTCTTCAGTTCTGTTGATATTGCAGATGAAAGGGTTACATCCCCTTCAGGGGTAGGAGCAACAAGCTGGACCTGCATGTGCTTTGAGCTCTTGCGCACGACCACACGGTCCTCCTTTGAGAGGAGTAACCTGAGTCTCAGGTGGTAATCAGTGCGCCCTTCTCTTCGCCTCCTGAAAGCGAGTTTATATCTGGGTCCTGTTGCCATGATTAACTTCTCCTAATTGAAACATATATATAATTCGATCTCATCAATCATTCCTCGCGCTTTATAAGCTTCTCGGACTCCAGGTGTGCCATCAGATGAGCAACACTGCGGTACTCTCCACCTTTTGCCTTACGGTATACCTTGCAGTATGTGGATTTATCCAGTGAGCCGTCTGCACGCATCTCTTTGAGCTTCTGCCTCAGAGCACGGATCTTCTTAATCCACTGCTCTTTGCTCGGAGTACGTGCACCTTTCTTACCTTTCCTCTTACCCTGGCCTTTGCGGTGTCCGTACTTGCGTTTGGCATCCCTTGCCCTTGCACGGCCACGGCTGACACCCTTGATAGCTTCTGCCTTGATGTTACCATTCTCGATCTGCTCACGAATGTCAGCTCTTGTAATGGCAACAGCTATATCAGCTGCTGCTTCGGGGTTAAGCCAGACCCTGTGAACTCCGCACCCAAGGACCTCTGATGCGATCCTTTTCTGGTTTGTAAGATCGGTCATCTTATTCACCTCTGGTCGGGTTCAGGACCTTCAGACCAAGTTCCTGGGCTTTTGCCTCAATGATTGACTTCTTTCTTGCACCGACCTGTGCAGCGATCCTTATCGCCTGGGAGGATGCATCCAGACTTGCCAGACCGGCAACTGTGCATACAAGAACCTCTGAGTATCCTGATGGGTGGAGTCCCTTGACAGCGAGCGGGCTTCCGTAGCCTGCTTCTACAAGGGCACCCTTTGCCTTGTAGTGTCTGCGCTTTTTACCACGGAGACCTCTCGGGCACCTCCAGTTGGAATCCAGACGCTTGAACTTATGAGAGTCTGCCCTCACGAAATGGGGCTTTTTACCCTTCTGGACTTTTCTTACCTTGAAAAGGCGTTTGCTTTTTACATCCATTCAAATCACCTACGCTGTCTTCTCCACTATGTATATTCCATCCTGGAATGTACGCGGGTCGAATCCCTTGATCTTGGTTGCCTGTTCGATGTTAGCTGCTGTCTGGCCAACATCCTCCTTGTTGATACCTGTGACAAGGACCTCATCAGCACTTGTCTTTATCTTGGTCTCACCAAGGATCTTTGCGGACCTGGGCTTCTTCTCACCGAGGAAGTTACCTATGGTGAGCTTCTTACCTTCTACCTTCACCTGCATAGGGAAGTGAGAGTAGACTATCTTCATGCGATATTCAAAACCTTCTGTCACACCTCTAATGAGATTTTCGATGTGTGATGCAAAGGTACCTACCATCGCCCTCTGGGTCTTCTTTGCTACCTCAATATCAATGATCACATTTGAATCAGCGACCTCTATCTTAATACCGGGGTACCAGAACTGCCTCTGGTTGGAGCCCTTCGGACCTGTTACTGACATGAGGTTCCCCTTGAGTGTGACTGTTACGCCACTGGGAATGGGAACTGTTGTTCTGATCTCTTTTGCCATTCTTTCCCTCCGTCGTCTCAGTACACATAAGCCAGAAGCTGTCCGCCTACGTTGTTCTCACGGGCCTCGTACTGTGATATTACACCCATAGAGGTTGTTAATATCAGAGTACCGAAGTTCTTTGCAGGAAGATACTGCTTCTCCCATCTTTCGAAGTCTGCAGCGCCTACAGAGTAACGTGGCTTGATTGCACCACACTTGTTGATCCTTCCAACAAGCTGCACCTTGTAAATTCCTGCCTTACCATCTTCAATAAACTCGAACTCGCCAACATAGCCACGGGACTGCATGACCTTCAGGACGGTTCCAATGAGCTTTGAAGCCGGCTGAATGGTACAGGAGCTCTTACCTATAGCCTCTGCATTCTTTATTGTGGATAATGCATCTGCGAGTGGATCTAGTAATACCATTTATCTCACCTCACGTATATTTCTCGAATCCCATATCGTGGGCTATCTCGCGGAAGCAGTGCCTGCAAAGGTAAATACCGTATTTTCTTACCAGACCCTGCTTTCTGCCGCATCTCTTACATTCGAACGCGCCTCGTCCAAAGTTCTTAGTGGTCTGAACCATTAAATGACCTCCACGGAGTATTTCTCTTTAAAGAAGGCGACCGTGTCATCCTTGGTTATCCTGTGGGATGTTGGGACCTTACTTTTTGCGATCTTTCTTTTGGCGATCCTGTAACCCGGACGCTTGACGACCACATTGATGTCCATACCAAAGATACCAATGTTAGGATCGTATCTCATACCCGGGAAATCGGTGTGTTCCTCTATACCGAAAGCAACGTTCCCATTCTTGTCGAACTGGGCCAGACGAAGTTTTCCCTCGACTATCTCAAGTGCAGTGGTGAGGAATTTCTCAGCATTCTCGCCCCTGAGGGTGACCTTGCATCCGATAGGTTCGTTCTTCTTGATACTGAAGGCTGGCAGTGTCCTCTTGGAGTATGTCCTGATGACCTTCTGTCCGGTGATCTCCGCAAGTATCCCTTCTGCGTCCACAAGATGCTGACCGCTTTCTCCAACACCCATGTGAACAACGACCTTCTCAACAACAGGTGCTCTCATTACATTACTCAACTACTTCACCACCCAGCTTGATAGCAGGCTCCTTCTCTCCGATGACAACGACATAGTCCTCGATGGTCTCAAAGTCGTAATCTCCGGCGATGGATACCGTATTGTGTCTGGAACTGCGGACCGTGTTGATCTCCTTGATAGTACCAATGGAACCGGTGTGCTTTCCACCAACGATCATTGCAAGGTTGCCTGCCTCGTATCTGATGTGCTTGAGCACTTTCTTGTCAGGCAGTGAGATGATGATTGAGTCCTTTGTGTTGTAGTCATTGGAACCGATAATGTTGGAACCGTCATTGAGGTTGAGCTGGATAACTCCGTCCTTAAGTACAGTCTTTCCATTGATCCTGCAAAGCTTGTTGTCAGAGGCCTCATTGATCTTGTGAAGACCAAGCCTTCCCTTAGCGTCCAGCAGTACGCGGTATGCTACATTCTCCACAGGGATGCTTATTACATCCAGCAACCCTACAGGGAAACGCAGATCCTTGCGAACTATTCCGTCAACAAGTACCTTACCTTCTGAGAGCACACGTTTTGCCTCAGCACGATTATCAACGACGCCCAGCATGTCCCTCAGGACTACAGCGAGAGGGATACTTTGCTGCTTGTTGTGTGGACCTGGCCTTGTGGCAGTGATCCACTTATTGGATTTCTTAGATATCTGCCAGCTGTTTGGAACAGATATTCTCTTTTGATGTTTGCCCACAGAACCACCTACTTCCTAATTACTGCTTCCCTGCGTTCATCCTTCATTTCCAGGGTTGTGATCATCACATTGGATGGATAGACAGGTCTTGGAACCTCAGTGCCGTCCGCCTTGGACACACTGACCCCTTCGATCACGATAGTACCGTGCTTCAGGGAGACTGCTTCCACCTTGCCCGCAGTGCCGGCGTGGTCTCCACGCATGACCTTTACGGTGTCACCGACGATTACGTTTGCAGATCTGCAACCGTACTTCTCGCGCAGTTCCTTTGAAAGTGCAGCACCCATGTACTTCTGTCTGATATGCAGAGGAGCGTTGTACCTTGCCTTTCTCTGCTTCCTTGGTTGATTTGATACCATTTTCACACCTCAGGCTACAATGGATGCGGTGGTTCCGATCTTCGGATACCTTTCTGCTGCTTCCCTGGCTACTGGACCCTTGAAGTCGGTCCCCTTGGGCACTCCGTCCTTATCTACGATAACTACGGCATTGTCCTCAAAAGCAACCCTGAGACCATCGGGACGGCGGTATTCCTGCTTCTGGCGAACTATGACTGCAAGAAGGATCTGCTTACGCATCTCTGGTGTGCCCTTTTTTACGGACACGACACACATGTCTCCAATGCCTGCCTTTGGATATCTGTTCTTGACACCTCTGTATCCCTTGACAGACACTATTTCAACCACACGTGCGCCGGTGTTGTCCACACACTCGATACGTGCTCCTTTGTTCAAAGCACGCGGGATAGTTGACCTTATACCCCTCATGCCTGTGCCTCCGCCTTGATGACAACATATGATTTTGTCTTACTCAATGGCCTGCACTCCGCGATCGTCACAATGTCCCCTACCTTTGCATCAATACAGTCAGGGTTGTGTGCATGGATCTTGGATTGCCTTTTCTCGTATCTTTGATATTTCTTGATAAGCATCTCGTGCTTGCGCTGGATGACCACGGTCCTGTCCATCTTGTTGCTGACGACAGTCCCTACAAGGACCTGTCCGCGGACGGGGAGCTGCCCATGGAAGGGGCAATTGACGTCATTGCACTCCTTTTCCGGGGCTGGGACATCCAATCCTATATCTCTTGCCATGATTATTACCTCATGCGTATTTTTCTTATGTTCTTTGTCCTGTTCTCAGGTTGTGAGACCAGAAGGTTCCCGTCTATTTTTACACGCCTCTCAGCATGTTTGCCCGATAAGCGGGCAGGTATCCGAAACACAAAGGTCGTGACAGCCTTTGGAACCATTCTTTCGCTGCCAGCCTTTGTCAGAACAATGAGCATGTTCTTCGTTTCGTCAACCACTCTTCCGCTGATACCTATCAGCGCAGGGTTTGTGGCATCCACTACTTCAACACCTAATCCGATCAGTTCATGGAATATCAGTTTTGAAGCAGTGATCTCCACTTCATATCTCCTTCATTTCTTTCTGGATGGTCTTGACCCTGGCAATGGTCCTCCTGAGTTCCCCGATCCTGCCGGGGTTATCAGGAGCGCCGCCTGCTGATGAGAGAGCACGCTCGCGAACAAGTTCGTCCCTCATCTTGTCAAGTTCGTCCATCCTTTCCTGGGGAGACATATCCCTGATCTCATTCAATCGAAGAATCGCCATTACTTCTCCTCCTTATGGACACGTGCAATGGGATGCCAGTAATCATAGCCGTCATGCTTGTGCTGCCATACACCGTCTGTAAGCCTGCGCTGTTCATTGACAACGTCTTCCAGTGGTGCCGGCCCTTCATCGGGAGTGGTGCTTGCGTCTTCAGTAATATCAGAAACCGCTGCATCCGCTTCTGTTTCGACCGGACCCGGGGATTCTGATTTTTCACTCTCAGGAACTTCTGCGATCTCTTCCTCATCTGCGACCTCGCCCTTTGCCTCAGCTTCAACAAGCTTCTTTACGCCAGCCTTTGCATCCTTGCTGACGACTGCTGCTTCAGCCTTTGGTTCTTCTGCAACGTCCTTGAGGTGGAAGGAGTCAGGCAATACTGCTCCTGGAGGGATAATCCTTACTTTGCATCCAAGGGTTCCGAGCTTCTTGATAGCCACCGCAAAGCCTTCGTCAACGATATCGTCAACAGGCTTTCCGGCGTGCTTGATGTAACCATCAACAATCTTCTCGACCCTGGACCTTGCACCGGTGAGCTTACCGGAGATCACGATCTCACAGCCCAGTGCACCGGAGTTCATGATAGCTCTCATGGTGTTGTGGCCGGCCTTCCTGAAATACCAGCCTCTCTCAATTGAGGAAGCAAGGCGTGTTGCCATCATCTGGGCATTCAGTTCAGGCCTCTTGACTTCCTGTGCATCGATCTGCGGGTTGTCGATGTCATACATTCTGTCAATATCACGGGTAAGCTTACGGATGACCTTACCAGCCTTACCGATAACCATACCAGGCTTTTCGGCGTAGATGGTGATCTGGGTACCCATAGGAGTACGGTTGAGCTCCATACCTCCGTAACCAGCCTTGTTGAGCTGTTTTGCGAAATATTCATCCATGGAGGCCTTTACATAGCCCTCCTGAACGAATTTCTTTTCTATTGCCATTACCGCACCTCATTTAAGATAATCTCGATATTCACTGTGTCCGTGTTCTTGGGACTTCCACGTCCGCGGGCCCTGGCCATCATACCGTGTATCACACGACCCTGCTTTGTAGCAACGTGTGCGATATACATCTTGCTTGCATCCAGTCCCTTGTACTCAGCATTGCTCTTTGCGTTTTCCAGGATCTTCAGGAAAGCCTCGGCAGCCTTTACAGGGTATCTGCCTGTTGCCATCGGACCTTTCCTGTGGCCTGTGCCGTCGTGGAATCTCTTGAACGGAACTGCCTGCTTGAGCTCTACTACTCCTTCGAGATACCTCTGTGCCACATCGGTGCGCATTCCCTTGATGGCATGTCCGATCTCACGGGATTTCTTAGGTGATATGTGAAGCTCCGAACCCATTGCCCTGGAGGATGTTTTCGGTTCCAGGTCCACTGTGTATCCAATTCTTGCCATACTCTATCACCTTATTTCAGCGGAACGAACTTGCTTGAACGGGTTGCTCCGACACCTGCACTTCCGTGGGCGACCTTAGGACGTGTTGGTGCAAACTCTCCGAACCTGTGGCCGATCATCTCAGGCTGTACTTCGACTGCCACGAATGTCTTACCGTTGTACACTTCTATCTGCTTGCCCACCATCTCAGGGAAGATTATGATATCCCTGTGATGGGTGCGTATGCTGTCCTTACCGTCCCTGAGTTGCTGCATGACATTCTTCCTGCCTTCAGTGAATCCCCTGCGGATGGTGCGGCGCTCACGTGCCGGCAGCAGCTCCGCAAATTCCTCAAGGCTCAGGGAGCGAAGTTCCTCAACCGTCTTGCCACGGTATGTATATTCACCCTTTCGTTTTGGTAATTTTGATGATGCTTTCTTTGCCATGATCTATTCCTCCGTTAACGCTTTCCTGTCCTGCGTGCTGCGATTTGTCCTACCTTACGTCCTGGAGGTGCATTCCTGCCTACAGTGGTTGGTCTTCCCGGGTGCTGCCTGTTACCTCCTCCGAAGGGGTGGTCGATAACGTTCATGGCTACTCCCCTTACACGTGGATACTTTGCAGCCCTGGTTCTCATCTTGTGGAATTTCTTACCAGCTTTCAGGAACGGCCTGTCAACCCTGCCGCCACCTGCGATGATACCGATAGTTGCACGGCACCTCGGGTTCATCCATTTCATCTCGCCTGATGGCATCTGTACTACAGTCTTACCACGTTCGTGTGCAACAACAGTTGCATACACTCCGGAAGCCCTTGCGAACTGTCCACCATCGTTAGGCCTGCCCTCTATATTACATACAGGGACTCCTTCGGGGATCTCTGCCAATGGCAGGATGTTACCTGGTTTTACTTCAGCGGAGATACCACATGCTATCTTGTCGCCGACTGCAATTCCTTCCGGCGCAAGGATCAGGCGTTCTTCTCCGTTATCAAATGAAACTTTCACAACAGGTGCGGAGCGGGCCGGGTCGTGTGCAACCTCAAGTACCACACCGTACACGGTCTCGTTCTCATCTACACGGGGATGCTTCATTGAAGCTTTATACCTGTGAGACGGTGCCCTGTATGTTGGGGTTCCACGACCTCTGTTCTGTGCAATTATTCGCTTACCCATACTAGTTCACCTCACATCAGACCTATCCTGGTAGCTATTTCGTGGGCAGCGTCCTTGCCTTCGAAAGTAACTATAGCCTTCTTCAGGCCATTCATTGTGCTCATCGTACAAACTGAGGCTACAGGGAAGCCATACATCTTCATGAGTTCGGATTTTATCTGATTCTTGTTAGCACGGGAATCGACTATGAACTGAAGCTTGTTGTCTTCCAGGAACATCATTGCTTTTTCAGTAATGAACGGATACTTGATGGATGTCATTGGAACATTCCCTCCAGGTCAGCTATTGCGGACTCGGTCCATACTGTCAGCCTGCCTGCGTGGGTACCGGGTGCGAGGATCTCAGCGTTCAGTGAACTGACTGATACCACATCAACACCTGCAAGGTTCCTTGCAGACCTCAAGACTGCTGCATCGCCGGAAGCTACAATAAGGATACTCTTCTTGTTCCTGTATCTCCTTCCACGGAGCTTTCCTCTGCCTGCCCTTATATTCCTGCCTTCCTTTGCACGGAGTACGTCATCGTACACACCTGCAGCCTGCAGGAAAGTGATAACATCCTTTGTCTTCTCGACGTTCTCGAGCGCATTGTCAGCAACCAGAGGGAGCTGTGCTTCGAACTTGTGGCCGCGTCCCTTCACGAGGTCCGCATTGGCAGTTGAAGCAATGGCAGAGCGGATAGCCATAAGCCTTTCTTTCTTATTGACCTTCTCGGTCCTGTCAGTCTCTACCTTTGGCGGGTGTGCCCTTCTACCACCAACAGCCTGCGGCACTCTTGCGGCCCGGCTGCCGTTAACTATCCTGGGGATTTGCGCAGCGCCTCTGCCTGAACCCCATGATACTGCAGATGTTTCCATGCCTGCGTAGAGTTTAGTACCATAAGGCTGCAGCCTGTTTGACTGTGCTGCTACGACCGCCCTCTTGATAAGGTCGGGCCTGTAGGTTTCATTGAATATCTCAGGCAATTCTACATTGCCTTTCACATTCCCTGATAAATCGATAATATTTGCTGTAACCATTACTTCACCCCTGCAGAGACTGAGTACTTACGTGGAGAAGCTGTGGTTCACCCATCGCAGACACTTTTGCCCTCATAGGATCTCTGAGCCTTACAAGTCTCTTGGAAGGTCCGGGAATGCTTCCCTTAATAAGTATGTAATCTCCCCTTACAAGGCCATAGTTAATGAAACCGCCTGCGGGATTTATTTCCTCACCATCCGTGGAGACCTTAAGGATACGCTTGTTGAAATCGGTCCTCTGGTGATAGCCCATCTGACCCATCTGTGGTACTCTCCAGTTCACGCGGGACGGGTGGAATGGACCAAGGGTACCAATCTGCCTGAGGCTTCCCTGACGGGAGTGCTTGCCTTTCATCATGCCGATGCCCCATCTCTTGACAGGACCCTGCGTACCCTTACCAGTGGTAATAGCTGCCACATCTACAAACGCGCCGTTGTTAAAGACATCGCTGATCTTTATCTCGCCGCCGAGTATTGACTTTGCGTACTCGAACTTTGCCTTGACATCGGAGCCGCTTACTGCAGTTTCCATGATATCGGAGTTCTTCTTGGGAACACCGGTCAGGCTCTTTGGCAGAGTGTAAGTGACTACCTTGATATCAGAAACAGTGCCATCTGCTATGAGATTGCCAATCTTCTCGAGGGAAGCTTCGGTGTTTGCGTTCTTTGGTAAGTGTATGGTCTTACCGAGGCTTGGGTCAAGCTCTGAGCTCCATGCCTCTGCAACAGCCTTGTCGCCATAGCTGTCGTGAGCGTAAGCCCTTATCGCAGCAACGCGAACAGCAGGTGTTTCCACAACTGTGACAGGCACGGAGATCTCCATACCTTCAGTGAGGCTGTTCTTAACATCGTCCACCAGTATGACATGGGTCATACCTACCTTGTAACCGGCGAAGTCCTGGAGCCTTGGTGCCCCTGCAGACTCCGGCCATGAGTTAAACCTCGGTATGTGGCTTTTTGCTCTTTTGCGAGGACTGTAAGCGAGTGAACCTCGTCTTGGTCTGTGTCCTTTTGCCATTCTTATTCTCCTGATTGTACATTTTCTTCATAGTCGACCATGCATTACTGCACAGCCCGAATGCAAAAAAGCCGTCGAGTTCACCAGAATCACCGCTTCCAGGGAGTCTGATCGCCACAAGAACTCCACGTACATATGCACGCACTCTTATAGCGGACTGCTGCTTTCCATTAACTGCTGACGGACCTTGGCATACCCTTTAGCAGGCAGGCTTCGGCGATCATCTCGAAAAGATTTAAACAAATCTGCACTTTGGCGCACTATTTTGGTGCGCGGCGGGCATTCTTGAAGAGGCCCTGATACTTCATGTTAAATCCGACTTTTTCGCACTGTAATCTTAATCTGTTAGATACTCTTCACTGTAGCTAACGTTGCGCCATTAAACGTATATGAAGTATTTAAACTCTTTGCACGCAGGGAGAGACCTGTTGACAAATCCCCCACATCCCAGTAAGACATTATTTCTATGACGAGTGAGGGTCATAGTGCCTGAAAAACAGTTAAAGCAATAGCACTATGAACTAACCGTCAAATGCTACTATAGTAGCACTATAAATAGATAGCTTGTTATAAAGTTCATCCTGCATAGAATAAAATTAACAGCTGAAGTGGGTATATGGAAATCAAAAAAGCCGTAATACCGGTAGCGGGACTAGGAACAAGATTCCTGCCAGTCACAAAATCAATGCCTAAGGAAATGCTGCCCATAATCGATAAACCCGTTATCCATTATGTTGTAGAGGAAGCCATTGCATCAGGCATAGATGATATCATATTCATAACAGGCAGAAGTAAGAGGTCCATTGAGGACTATTTTGATGATTCTCCCGAGCTTGAGTATCATCTCAAGCAAAAGAACCAGCATAATCTGCTGAAGATAGTCCAGGACATTTCCTCCATGGTTGATCTGCACTATATCAGGCAGAGAGAGCCAAAGGGCCTTGGTGATGCGATACTTACCGCACAGAAGCACATAAGTGACGAGCCTTTCGCAGTGCTCCTCGGTGATGACATAATCGTCAATAAAACACCATGCACCAAACAATTGATAGACAACTTCTATAAATACGGGCGCTCCACCATTGCTGTTGAAGAGGTACCCGTCGAAAAGATCGGAAGCTATGGCATAATCAAAGGTACCCCTCTTGACGATTCACTCTACGTGCTCGAGGACATTGTCGAGAAACCCAGACCGGAGGATGCACCCTCTAACATCGGAGCCATCGGCAGATATGTATTCACACCCGAAATACTTGACTGTATCAAAGAAACAGTAATCGGTGTAGGGAACGAGATACAGCTCACTGACGGGATACGCCTGCTTAACAGCAAGCAGAAAATATATGCCTACAGGTTCACAGGCAAGAGATACGATACCGGAGATAAGACCGAGTATGTTAAAGCAATAATTGACTTTGCGCTGAACAACGAGGACATGAAAGAATATATAGAAGAGTATCTGGAAGGAATGAATCTCCGTACATGATGCCCGCATAAGCTGGTTTTGCACGACCCTCATCTGAAGAGAAATGGGAGCTATGCAAAGCGAAGGTTACCAACTGACATGGCAACTGTAAGGAATAATGCTGTAGGATGAGAGAGGCAATGTATTCATTTCCCTGGCATTATAGAGCCTGGCACGAACAAAAAAGATCATTGGGAACTACCCTTTACAACTTTCCGTACTTTCCTGCCACGGAAATTGACACCGCCGACCAGCATCACGCCCTGCTTTTTCCTTATAAGGTCAATGTGATCACTGTTGAAGGTAGCAATTATACTCTTCTGTACAACAATTTCAACCTTCCCCCCTATGCCCAGAAGGCTCCGGAGGATGCCCTCAACCTGGGAAAGGGTTGCATTATCTGCAACCCTTATAATGTGCGTTTCAACAGGCATGTGCTCAGACTTCCTTCCGCGTAATAGTACTGATCGTAGAGAGTCTGGTAGCCGCCGCTTTGGAGGCTGCCTTGCTACGGGCGAGGCCTACAAAGATAGAGTCGGATGCAGACGGAGCCTTTTCAGCTGCAACTGCCTCTATGACCTTATTCACAGAAACAGATACTACAAAGTCAATTGCTGTTCCCACATCCACTACATTACCGGAATCCACTGACTGGCTCAATACGGTTCCAGGAGAAGATGCATCTGCCTGCTCGGTTACCTTGCCGACATTCAGCCTGCTGCCAACCAATAGATTCTTTGCTTCCTCCTGCTTCATGCCGACAATCCCCGGAACCTCCACAGAAATTGTCCTTGAGACGAACAGATCCACAGCCTCACCCGGTCTTGCAAGGGAAAAACCGGAAGGGATCTGGGAAAGTACAGTTCCTTGAGGAAGATCGCTTTCCTTTTCAACTATATCGCCCTGCATGAAGCCAGCATCCTTCAACCGGGGTACTGCAACATCCATTTGCATACCGACAACATTTGGAACCTTGGAATAGCCTGAAAGGGGCGACTCTTTATGTGAGGAAGAGATGCTGAACTCAATCTCACTCAGGTTAGCCGCAGGAATGATGTCATTGGATTTTGGAAGCTGGAACCTGAGCTCATCATCTTTCATGGAGAGATTTGTCTTGAGCTTGATGTTCATGGAGCTTATCTGGTAACCGACCCGGGATGGAAAGGTATTGAGACTTTCATCCATCTTCTCGAAGGAATCACGAAAAGCCTTGACAAGGTTTGCTGAAGATAGCGCCGGTCTTGCAATAGACAATTGTTCCAGTTTATTTTCGAGATCGTTATTCTCTTTCAGGGCTTTCGCTAACCTGTCATTCAGAACAGTGTACTCTGCCTTAAGAGAGACAATTTCCCTTTTTGCCTGCTCCAGCACCTCATTCTTAAGAGACAGGTCCTTGCGCAGGGATGTAAATTCCATGTCCAGCTCTTCAAGGTTTTTCTGGACAAGATTATAGTTCTGCTTTTTCAGTTCAGTTGTACTGGCCCTGTTCAAAGTTTCTATATTGATCTTAAGTTCATTGATGTCAGCCATTGTGCCCCCGACTTTTATCCTTCCAGATGTCTGGTGGATGGAGGTATTGATACAATCTTTGCCTTGATGGTACTGGAGCCTTCCACAGCATAGGAGTTGAGTGATTTGTAAGAAGCATTGAGTGGTGCTGCGTTCAATACAGGCCTGTACCCCCTTGTCCGGTTCTTGGAGTCCACTTCTGCCTCATACTTCATTGTCAGGGCCATCTTGAGCTCAATATCGACCTCAGGTATATGGTACCATGTGGCTTCAAGATGGAACTCCTTAAGCGCCTCATCTGTAGAAAGCTCTATCTGTGTATCAATGGAATTGCAGTCAAGTGCTCTCTGCGTCTGTGCTATGGACCTGCCCATCTCACTCAGGATGGTCGAGAGCGGAGCGACAAGAACCTCTTCTATATTCTCATTATCGTTTGCTGCCAAAGCAATATCTCCTCCTGTATTATCAAAAAACAGATGTCAATGCAGTGTTCTGCACTAACATTATAGAATATCTACGTTTAAGAGCTTGCTTTAACTCTCACAGTCGGTACAGCTCTCTCCGGAGGTGGTACCGGCCTCAGAGTAGTACGCAGCAGGCTTGTGCCTTCTTCACTGAAGGAGTACTTGGATTTATATGTTGCATCATAGGTGGAAGTGTATGCAACCTTGGTAGTGTTTTCTGCATTCACTTTGGCCTTTCCGAAAAGAAGGCCTGCCAGAGCACCGGACTGATAACTTCCCTTTACCTTTGACTCGTTTGTGAACTTGAACTCACGTCCGTATTTTTTCTCGGTTGAATATTCCATTTTCATAGAGATGGTCATCTTGACCTCTATAATGGATTCCGTAAACTCATAAAAACGCGGTTCAAGACCATATGTCAGCAGAGACATGGTTTTGTCATTGGTTACCACGCTTGAGGCTGTCACATTCCCATCATCATCCACTGTCTCCTCGATGTACAGAATAACACTCCCGGGTTCCAGCTGTGTTGAAGCAAGAGCCTGTGCAACGTTGACAGAATTCCATTTGTCATCGGTTAACGAATTTTATGCACAACTTTGAATACCATGCATAGCGATTTTCCAATGTAAATCCCATGTTTAGACATAAGAAATAACAC
>JASKKT010000070.1 GCA_030154025.1 Methanolobus sp. | reverse complement strand
TGTGCTTATCTTCAAACCACCTTTTGGCGCCTATCCCCAGGAGCTTGCAGAGATATACCCGCTCAATGCCGAGGTCGTGAGGAATCCTGACTACGAGTCCCTGGAGCAGGCCTATCTTAATACCATTAAGCTTGTGGAACTGAACCCTGAAGCCGAGTTCACTCTTATCATGCAGGAGAGATTCGGGCACCCTCTCGTTAAAAAGCTGGAGGGAATGGATAATGTCAAGGTTATTCACCCACAGGGTGAGTGATTCATTTCAGACCTTTACTTTTTTACATTGTGAGCAGGAATCATCAGTTCCGGGAGCATTCAGGACTGCTTCAGCTCTGGCTACTGAATTGCAGATGTCAGGATCCAGACGCTACGTATTCCTCTTACAAATTATATTTTATATTCAATAGGTTACTGAATCAAATATATATTCAGAGTAATCTTATATCCCTATATGGGAAAAATAGAGGAAATTACAACTGAAGAACTATCTGTAGATATGGGCAATTACAAATTGATCGATATAAGGTCTATTGATGCCTACAATGGGTGGAAAGAAGGTGGGGAGGCAAAAGGTGGCCACATAAAAGGTTCAAGATCACTGCCATATAAATGGATGCACTATATCGATTGGATAGAGATTGTCAGAAATAAAGGGATCCTGCCGGAAGATTCTCTGGTCATCTACGGTTATGACAGACAAAGGACAGGGGAAGTGGCAAAGCAGTTTGAAAAGGCCGGTTATCCCTATGTGACTGTTTACAACTCTTTTTTAGAATGGGCGGAGAATGATCTGCCCATGGAGCATCTTGAAAGGTACAGGCAACTGGTCTCGGCCAACTGGCTGAACCGGTTGATCACAGAGGGCAGTGCTCCTGAGTATAGCAATGACAGGTTCGTGGTTTGCCATGCCCATTACATGAATCCTTCCGATTACGAGCAGGGACATATCCCCGGAGCAATATCCATTGATACTAATTCTCTCGAATCCCCAGAAACATGGAACCGCCGCTCTCCAGAAGAACTGAAAGAAGCACTGGAAACTGCAGGCATATCACATGACACCACTGTCATTGTCTACGGAAGGTTCTCCTACCCAAGGAACGAGGACCCGTTTCCGGGAAGCAGCGCAGGTCATCTGGGAGCTATGCGGTGTGCGCTCATCATGCTCTATGCAGGTGTGAAAGATGTCCGCATACTTAACGGGGGTATTCAGTCATGGTTTGATTCAGGTTATGAGCTCACAAAAGAGCCTGCCTGGAAAAGCAGGGTGCCTTTCGGGACCGACATCCCGCAAAGACCGGAGATCGCTGTCGACCTTGAGGAGGCAAAAGATATCCTTGCATCTCCCGACAAGAACCTTGTGTGCGTGAGAAGCTGGCGGGAATACATAGGGGAGGTAAGTGGTTACAACTATATCGGGAAAAAGGGCCGGATCCCGGGAGCGGTGTTCGGGGACTGCGGTTCGGATGCCTACCATATGGAAAACTACAGGAACCTGGACCATACCATGCGCGAATTCCACGAAGTTGCAGAGAACTGGAGGAAGCTCGGTATCACTCCCGACAAGCGCAACGCCTTCTACTGCGGGACCGGCTGGAGAGGCAGTGAGGCATTCTTCAACGCATGGCTTATGGGCTGGGACAATTCCGCAGTCTATGATGGCGGGTGGTTCGAGTGGAGTAATAATGATCTTCCCTTTGAGACAGGTGTGCCGGTAGAATGATCATAGAGGATTTCATGCAAGAGGTCGGGGAAAGCTCGATCAGGGAAAAACTGCTAAGCTGCCTGAGATCAAACCCAAAGACACTTCCATGCACTTTTTTCTACGATCGCACTGGCTCGGAACTGTTTGAGAAGATCACAAAGCTCGAGGAATACTATCCGCCAAAGGTCGAGATCCCGCTGCTGCGGTCAACCGCCAGGAAATTCAACGGGGAACTTAAGGGATGTGATATCGTAGAGCTCGGGAGCGGGGACTGTTCAAAGATATCCGTGTTCCTTGATGAGGTTCCGGAAGAGAACCGCCAGACAATAGTATATTATCCTGTTGACGTCTCCAGGGAAGCTATAGAGAAGTCCGGCTGCATCCTCCTGAAAAGATATCCTGAAATGGGACTTCACGGGATCAATGCTGACTTCCTCGAACACCTTGGTAAGATACAGGGAAGGAAAAAGGGGAAGAGAAAGAGCCTGTTCTGTTTCTTCGGGAGCACAATAGGTAATCTTGACAGGACAAAAGCTACGGAGTTTCTTAGGGACCTTGAAGGGGTCATGAACAGAGAAGACAGGCTTCTCCTCGGAATGGACATGGTGAAGGATATCGATGTGTTGGAGAGGGCCTACAATGACAGTCAGGGGATCACTGCGCAGTTCAACAAGAACATACTGAAGGTCACAAACACTTATCTTGGAACGGATTTCGACACCGATGATTTCGAGCATGTTGCTTTCTTCAACAGGAAATATTCCCGTATCGAGATGCACCTGAGGGCAAAAAGGGATCTGGAAGTGACAAGCCCCCTGCTTGATGGGAGTATAATCTTCAAAAAAGGCGAGACTATCCACACGGAGAACTCCCACAAGTATACTGTGGAACATATAAGGGGAATGGCGGATGCTGCAGGACTTTTCCTTAGGAGAATATATACTGATGATAAAAAGTGGTTCTCTCTTGCTGAAATGGTGAAAGTATGACCGGTCACAGGAAAGATTTTCCGATACTGGCTAAGGAGATATATGGAAAGCGGCTGGTATATCTCGACAACGCGGCAACGAGCCAGAAACCTAACTCAGTGATCGATACTATCTCCGATTTCTACAGGTCCGATAACAGCAATATACACAGGGGAGTGCACTACCTGAGCGAGGTATCCAGTGAGAGGTACGAGAAGGCAAGGGAGAAGGTCAGCAGCTTCATAGGTGCCGATGAGCCTGCAGAGGTGACATTCACGGCGGGGACTACCGACTCTATCAACCAGGTCGCACGTTCGCTTGAACCGGTCCTGAGGGGGAACGAGGTTCTGATCACCGGCGTGGAACACCATTCGAACATCGTGCCATGGCAGCTTGCAGGAGCACGGCTCAGGGCAATTCCCATGGATAAGGATTGTGACCTGCTGACGGATTCCATAGAAATTACGGACAGGACGAAACTGATAGCTATCTCCCATGCCTCGAATGTCCTTGGTTCCATCAACCCGGTCAGGGAAGTGACCAGGATCGCAAAGGAGCACGACATCCCCGTCCTGGTGGATGCGGCGCAGTCGATACAGCACCTCCCGATAGATGTGAAGGATATCGGCTGCGATTTCCTGGCCTTCTCGGGCCACAAGATGTATGCAGAGACCGGGATCGGTGTGCTTTACACCAGCGAGCGCTTCAGTGAGATCATGCCAGCAAGGGGTGGAGGAGGTATGGTGGATAAGGTGACCCTTGAGGGAACAACATACCTGAAACCCCCTTTACGGTACGAGGCGGGCACGCCCCATATCGCAGGTGCGATAAGCATCGGCGCAGCGATCGATTACATGCAGGGTATCGGCATGGATAAGATAAGAAGACATGAGCATGATGTATATTCCTACGCAAGGGAAAGGCTGCTGGAAACCGACGGCGTGACAGTTTACGGGAATACCGGGCAGATGTGCGGTTCCATCTCCTTCAACCTTGAGAACATCCACCACTACGATACGGGACTGATCCTGGACAAGATGGGGATCGCCGTCAGGACCGGCCATCACTGCGCCCAGCCGCTGATGAGGACATTGGGGATCGAGGGCACGGTCAGGGCGAGTTTTGCACTGTACAATACGAAGGAGGATGCCGATGCCCTGATAGATGGCATAGGGAAGGTAAGGATGATGCATGCATGAGGGATGTATGAGGGACACCGTCCAGGAAGAGATCATAAAACAGTTCGAGGGCCTTGAATGGCTTGACAGGTACGCTCTCCTGATCTCATTTGCCAAGGAGCTAGAACCCATGGATGCGAAGTTCAGGACCGAGAAAAATTCCATCAGCGGCTGCCAGTCCAGGGTCTGGATCATAAGCCATAAAGAGGATGGCAGGCTCATGTTCCATCTTGACAGTGAGGCCATGATCACCAGGGGTATCATGTCCCTTTTGATGAAGGTCGTGAACAACCGTCCCCCACGGGAGGTCGTGGACCTCGATCTCTACTTTATCGAAGAGATCGGCCTGAAGTCGAATCTATCGCCTGCAAGGGCTGATGGGCTGGCCTCGATCATCAGGAGGATCAGGGAAGTGGCTGAGGGAGAGATGAATTAGAGATTTGTATAATAAATCGTGCTCGTTGATCGATCTTACAGGAAGCGTAAAGTGCCCTATCACTCCCTCCACATTTTCCCTCTATTTTCCAAAACTAAATATATGATACTGAAAATTAGGTGCTATAAATTCTGGTGATAACGTGGTTTCCACTTCTGACTCAAAAACAAGGAATCCTTATGTTGAGCTCCTCAGGCCTGAGATCTCCGACATGGACCTTGCGCTCCCTGCGGCCAGTGCTCTGCTGGCGGCCTATCTTGCTACGGGCTCGTTCCCTGCGCTGATACCGTTTATCATCGCGGTGATAGGGGGATATGCGGCAATAACCAGCTCCTATGTATATAATGATTGCTGCGATATGGATATCGACAGGATCAACCTCCCCAACCGCCCGCTGGTGTCCAACCGGCTCAGGAGAGGCCAGGCGCTCAGGTATGCTTTTTTCCTGTTCCTGGTTGCAGGGGCGGCTGCGCTTTACCTTAATCCCGAGTCATTTGTGGTGCTCCTGATAGCTGTGGTGACGATCAGCGTTTATTCAGCTGTGGCTAAGAGGGCCACCTTCCTGAGCTTCGTGCCTGTGGGTATCGCTTACGGACTTGTGCCCATAGGTATCTGGCTCGCATTCGACCCTGCAGGGATCCTGAGGCAGCCCGACTACGGTGCCATACTGCCGCTCCCGGCCATCTTTCTTGGCCTGATGATGTGCTTCACCGACTGGGGTTTCACTCTCTCAGGCGTGGCCAGGGACGTCGAGGGGGACCGTGCAAGGGGCGCTCCTACATTCCCGGTGACCTTTGGTGTGCCGGCGACCTCTAAATTCGTAACCCTCATGTGGGTTGTGGGCGTGATAGCTTCCATTGCCATCGGGCTCACTGCAGAACTGGGTCCCGTGTTCTTTGCCGGTGCACTGTTGGCAGGTGGCTGGATGCTCACGCAGTCCCTTGATTTCATAGGCAATCCCACGCCCTCACGCGGAGGAAGGCTGTTCCTCCAGGGCTCCAGGTACAGGGGCATCATGTTCGGTTCCCTTATACTTGATGTAATACTCTGTGTACTTGTGCCTGCGTACCCCGGCATATTATGGTAAGGTATAAAGGGGAAGTCAGGGAAGAGATTCAACATGGATGCTGATATCATAGTAATAGGAGCTTCTCCGGCGGGAGTGATGGCGGCCAGAAACGCATCTTCAAAAGGCTGCAAAGTGATCCTGCTCGATAAAAAGGAAGCTGCAGGCGTGCCCACTCATCCGGCTAACACCTTCTTCAAAGGCATGTTCGACCGTACGGGAGAGGAAGTGGACCCGAGCTACGTCATCAAGAACCTCAAGGGCGCCTACATCATAGCACCCTCTGGCAGAAAGGTCCTCTTTGAGGGAGAAGCCTATTTCCTCGACAGGAAGAAGTTCGACGAGTTCTACATCCGGCAGGCACAGGAAGCAGGTGTGGACGTCCGCTTCGGCATAGAAGTGCTCAATGTCCTCAGGTCAGAGGGAGACTTCATGATAAGCACGTCCAAAGGCAAGATGAAATGCAGGCTCGTTATTGTCTCGGATGGCATCAACTCCCGTGCAGGGGCGCTTCTGGGCATGAAACCCATCAGATACCCGGAGGACATAGCCTGGTCCCTGGAAGCCGAGATCGAGGCCGAAGGCATTGGTGAACCCGACTACTTCGAGTATTACGTAGGCAACCATGCACCGGGATGGAAATCCACATACTCCCCATGCGGAGGCAACCGGGCCACCCTGGGCATGTATGCCCGGAGACAGGGTACGGATGTTTCTGATTTCTTCGATTCCTGGCTTGAGAGATTCAGGAAACTCAAGGGACTGGATGAAGTGAAGATCGTCAGCAGGTCCACAGGTGGCGACCCCATAGTCGCCATTCCCGGTGAGATCGTTGCGGACGGTGTCATGATAACCGGCGGCTCCGCTGCCCAGTCCGGCATAGGATATGGCATGCATGCAGGACAGATGTGCGGCGACGTTGCGGCAGAGGCAATTGCAAAGGGTGATACTTCACAGAGATTTCTGTCGGAGTACAGGAGGCGCTGGAACGAGGCCTACAGGACTGAGTATTATCTGGGAAGGTTCGCCCTTGAGACCCTCAGGAAAATGAGCGACAACGAGATAAACGAGATGATGAAGGTGTTTGAAGGCGAGGACCTCAGAGTACTTGGCGGGACACCGTTCAACCAGGCAGTGCAGATCTCCAGGATGATTATAAAGAAGAACCCTTCAGCCCTGCTCTCGTATCGTGCTATCCTGCGGAACAAGTGATACTATCTATACAGGATAACTCATGCAGAAGAAATATTTCTTTTACAGGAACCCTCTCTTCAAGGTATATGCCCGGGTGGAGGGCAATAAGGTGCGCATGGGCACTTCGGGCCTGGCCTCTTCCATAGCTGGCAGGTTCGTGTCCGATATGATGGACATATTTGAGGGCACAAAGCCTTCGAAGGTGGAAAACGACAGGCTCATCTATTCAACGTGGATGCCCCCTATTCCAAGCAAGGCTTTTGACAGGCTTGTATCAAGCCAGATGAGCGCCATGCGGGGCCGCTACATTCCCGAGCAACTTACAATATCCATCACCGAGGACTGTCCTAACAGGTGCATCCACTGTGCCCTGCCCGATACAAGGAACAAGGCAAAACTGGAACCGGATGTCGTCAGGTCCCTTATAGATCAGGCACAGGATATTGGGACAACTCTTATAATCTTCGACGGCGGTGAACCCCTTGTATATGATGGGCTGGAGGAGCTCATCAGCCACGTGGATCAGACAAAGGCCATTCCCGCACTGTTCACTTCCGGCGTGGGCCTGACAAAAGAGCGCGCAGCAAGCCTTAAAAACGCGGGGCTTTACATGCTCAGTGTCAGCCTTGACAGCTCCACCGAAGCAGGACATGACTTCATGAGGGGACGCCCAGGTGTTTTCAGGGAGGCCATGTCTGCTATCCGCAACGGCCTGGATGTGGGTCTGCTTGTGAACATGTATGTAGTGCTCTCGCCGCGTAACATAGGCGAGCTGGACGAATTCTATTCTCTCGCAAAGGATGCGGGTGTGCATGAGCTCTCCTTCTTTCAGATAGTGCCCACGGGCCGCTGGCTGGATCACAAGGATGAAGTGCTTTCACCGGAAGACTTGCAGAAGCTCGATGAGTTTGTAGCGAAGGTTGCAGATATGGAAGGGCCCAGGGTCTTCCCCATACCGCACATGGTCAAACGCTTCGGCTGCTTTGCAGGACGTAAATGGCTGCACATAACCCCTGAAGGCGATGTGCTTCCATGTGCATGCATGCCTCTTCCTTATGGTAATATCCACAGCGAGTCCCTGGAATCTGTGTGGAAAAGGTTATACAAGGACCCGATTTTCACCGCAGGTCCGTGCCTGATGCGGGATACTTGTTTCAGGCAGTCAAAGCTCGGGCTTGAAGAGTGATTTCGGAAGCCCTTGGGCTAGTGGCCAGATATTGCTAAATTATTGATGTTGGGTCCATATATAGGGACCCAATTGATTTTATCTCATGTTTTTATTTCAGGTTCTGTTTTTTATCTTAACTAAAAGCTAAAAACTACGTACTTATCACAATAAAAACTTTGTTAACACGTAAGATATATGGCTAATTTATATGATATTAATTTGATTTTTCCCTACACGATGAAATAGGAAACAGCAAAAAAGACAATAAATGGGATTTTTATGTCTCTTACTTAGGGAATAAATATTCCGTTCCATATCGGTTTGCAGGAAGATTATCCGAGATACACATCTCAGAAGGAAAGTTACAGGTTCTTGTTGATGGAGAGCAGATATGTGAACATGAGATTGTTCCTGGAAATTACAGGGTGATTCGCACTAAAGAACACTTCCATGGATTATTAAGCGAAACAATAAAGCAGAATTCACAATGCAGAAAAGCTGCTCAGATACCAATCAAATTCTCAGATATAGAGGTTGAGAAGAGATCTCTTGCGATCTATGATACATTCTGTGAAGGGGGTTCAGCATGAACCCCTTCGTCTATGAGAGATTGCATAGCAATCTGCTGAACCTGAAGCTGAATACAATCGAACAGCTGTTGGATAATTGTCTTGAACTTGCAGCAAGGGACGGAACAACTGCAATGGAAGTGCTTGATCATCTTTTTGAGCAGGAGAGAAAACACAGGGAAGCTGTTGCAATTGAGAGAAGGACGAGGTTTGCTGTATTCCCTGTGAGAAAGACACTTCAAGAGTTTGATCTTGAGTTTCAGCCATCAATTGAAAGGAAGGTTATTGAGGATCTGGCTACTCTGAGATTTGTTCACAATGCCGAGAATGTTGTACTGCTTGGTCCCCCTGGAGTTGGAAAAACGCATCTTGCAATTGCTCTTGGGATGGAGAGTACAAAAGCAGGATTATCTGTTTATTTCATCAATGCAGGAAATCTGATTGAGAGACTGAAAAAAGCAAATCGAGAGGGAGTTCTTGAGAAGAAGCTCAGGGATCTTGCCAGGTATAAGCTGATGATCATTGATGAAATGGTTTATCTCCCGTTTGATGAGGAAGGAGCTCATTGTTTCTTCCAGCTGGTCTCTAAACGTTACGAAAAGAGCTCTATTATCTTACATCGAATAAATCGTATGGTCAGTGGGGAGAGATATTCCAGGACAATGTTATTGCTTCTGCTGTTCTTGATCGCATACTGCACCACTGCACTACCATCAATATCAAAGGTGAAAGTTACAGGCTGAAGGACAGAAGGAAACTGGGATTGCAAAGTGGAAAACTGTAATATTTAATTTGGTATGTGGGGAGGAGGGGTAATTTTATATCTTTAGGTGGGGAATTTTAGACCGCCGAAAGTGGGGAAAAGTAAACCGCCGTTGACACCCATATATAGTTCTCTGTTCATCTTACTTACAATTTTATCACATTTTTAATGGTATCATTAGTCTACTTACAATGCATCCTACTCCTTTTTAATTATTGTATATACGACTGCAATAACAAGAAGACTGATTAGAATTCCTGAGAAAGGTATACTTTGACTGTTATGAAGGCTTGTGTTATTTGTACTATTCATGGAATTGTTTATACCTGAGATTCCTACAGTCTTATTATCAATATCATATCTATAAACAGGATACTCCAAAAAACCTATGAAATCTGTTTCTTTTGTTAGTGTAAAAATAACAGGAATATCTTCAACTCCATTTTTGATTGCGTATTTTTCTACGATATCGTAAATCTCTCTGGTATCGTCTTCAGAATAATTTCCTTCCCCATTATCATATAATTCTATTAGGAAATAACCTCTTGAAGGGTCTGAACCATATCTAACAATGGACCCGTTAGGATAAAAATCAATTTCTTCCCATGAGTTTTCTCTGACGTGTCTTAATTTGTCTGTAAATTCATTTAGCTGGCTTGCATTATTAATAAAAGGAACATTTCCATATGCTTTCACAACCGATGAGTCATATATGAGACTTTCAGGGTTAGTGCAGTTTTTAATCCCATTTTGTGACAAGGTAGTAATTCTTTCAGATATCCCATTATCAGTACTGCTATAGGTGACATTGAACGCACTTGCTTGTGTAATTCCTATTATCAAAAGTGCACTTATAAAGACTAGAATGTTTTTTTTATTCATAGATTAATACTTCCTTCCCGTTTTAAAAAGTAAAAAGTAAACCTCTTATTGAGGCTTACTTAAGAGCTTCTACTCCAAGTTTGGATGCTACTTCTCCATATGGGATGTATATTGTAGCAGGCGCTCCGTTATATGTTCCATTTGCAGATATTATTCCTACGATTCTATATCTTCCACTGCTTGTATAATATACTGGACCACCGCTATCTCCACCCTGACAGGCTGTGCTCATTACTTCAATCTTATCCATAAACTGTCCTAAAATAGTTTGTCCAGTTAAGACTGCGAGATAAGTTCCAGTGACAGAACCGCTAGCAGTGCTGGATTTTGTAAGTTGCATGCCAGATATTCCTCCAGAATAAGTTCCATATACATCTACAAAAGTCCCTCCTCCTATGTGCAGGTCATCCACTACATTACTATATGGAACAAAGGCTGCATCGGTATTTGCTCCTAGTACAGAGACATCTGCATTATAATTAGCTGCATTATATATAGGCTGATATGAACTAAGACCAGTTTGCCATCCTGCAACGTGTCCAGCAATCACGTATCCTAGTGTGTTGTCACTAGTTCTCTTTGCAGTAAATCCAATTGTTCCAAGTTGAGCTTGTCCTAATAATGGGAAATAAACAGAATGGGCAATCCCACCTGTTATTGGACGATAATTGATAAGATAAGGATTGGTTCTTATAGCAGCAGTATTAGTTGTACTTACAGAAGAACTAACAGGCCTTATTAATTCATCTCTAGTAAAAACGATAGGAACATTTTTTATGCTTGATTTAGTTGCATATTTTGTTATAATCTCAGCAATAGAATCAATATCTTCATCTTTTATTTCTGCTTTATCGTAAAGCATGACCACGAAATAACCTTTAGCATCTGTTCCATAAGCAAGAAGTGGTCCAGATGGGTAATAGTAATTATCT